>DATAAG010000836.1:0-14671 GCA_036260235.1 Longimicrobium sp. | reverse complement strand
CACTCACGCACTCACGCACTCACGCACTCACGCACTTTCGCACTTTCGCACTTTCGCACTCTTCCCCGTAACTTACGCCCCGGCCGCATCCCCCGCACTCCGGAGCCGATGATCCGCACCTCCCCCGCCGTCGCCGAGGCGCTGGCCGCGCGCAGGGCCGTCGTGGCGCTGGAATCCACCGTGCTCGCCCACGGCCTGCCGCGCCCGCGCAACCTGCAGGTGGGGCTGGCGATGGAGGACGCCGTGGCCGCCGCGGGCGCGGTCCCGGCGACGGTCGGCGTGGTGGCGGGGGTGCCGCGGGTGGGGATGCAGCGCGCGGAGGTGGAGCGCCTGGCGATGACGGACGGGGTCCTGAAGCTCTCCACGCGCGACCTGGCCCTCCCCGTGGCGCGCGGGACGGATGGGGCCACCACCGTCGCCGCGACGATGTGGCTGGCGGCGCGCGCGGGGGTGCAGGTGTTCGCGACGGGCGGCATCGGCGGCGTGCACCGGGGCGAGGAGCGCGACGTCTCCGCGGACCTGACGGAGCTGGGCCGTACGCCCATGCTCGTCGTCTGCGCGGGGGCCAAGTCCGTGCTGGACCTCCCCGCCACGCGCGAGGCGCTGGAGACGGCGGGGGTGCTGGTGGTGGGATTCGGGACGGACGAGCTTCCCGCCTTCTACGCCGCCCGCAGCGGCATCCCCGTGGACGCGCGCGTGGACGACGCGGCGCAGGCGGCGGCGCTCTGGCGCGCGCACCGCGACCTGGGCGTCGCCGGCGCCCTGCTCCTCTGCGTCCCGCCCCCCGCGGAGCACGCGCTGGAAGCCGCCGAAGTCGATGGCGCCATCACCGCCGCGCTGGAGCGGGCGCGGCGCGAGGGGGTGCGCGGCAAGGAAGTGACGCCCTTCCTCCTCCGCGCCGTCTCCGAGGCGACGGAAGGGCGCTCGCTGGAGGCGAACGTGGCGCTCCTGCTCAACAACGCCCGCGCGGCCGCCTCCGTCGCGGTGGCGCTGGCGGAGGCGGAGCGCGCGTGAGCAAGGACGCGCTGCGGGCGGAGGCGCGCGCCTTCCTGCGCGCCCTACCCCCCGCCGAGCGCGCCGCCGCCGAGGCGCGGATCGCGCGGCGCGTGTGGGAGGTGCCGGAGATCGCCGGCGCACGCACGCTGCTGGTCTACGCGTCGCTTCCGGAGGAGGTGGGGACGGACGGGATCGCGGCGGAGGCGAGGCGGCGGGGCATCACCCTCGTCTATCCGCGCTGCCTTCCCGAAGGGCGGATGACGCTGCACGCGGTGGATGCGCCCGACGCGCTGCGCCCCGGCCGCTTCGGCATCCGCGAGCCGGACGCCGACGCCAGCCCCCTGCGCGAGCCCGGCGAGATCGACGCGGCGCTGATCCCGGGCCTGGCGTGGGACCGCGCCGGCCATCGCCTGGGCCGCGGGGCAGGCTACTACGACCGCCTGCTGGCGCACCCCGAGTGGCGCGGCTTCCGCTGCGGCCTCTTCTTCGCCGCCCAGGAGACGCCTTCCATCCCCCACGAAGCCTGGGACGTCCGCCTCGACGCCATCGTCACCGAGCAAGAGATCGCGCGCACGACACCCGTGCGTGATTCGGAGGATCTCGCCGGGCTTCTTCAGAAGACCTGGAGTTCGGATCGGCCCCACAATGAGCGGATGATCTGGAGTGCGGCGATCATTGCGACAGCGCTGCACCGGGCGGGGATGCGGGCGACCCTCGTCGGGGGCGGTGCGATCGAGTTCCACGCGCCGGGCGTGTACACCACCACCGACCTCGACTTCGTCATCGAAGGCCGCCCCCGCGCCGAGATCGACCCGGTAATGCGCTCGCTCGGCATGCAGCGGCAGGGGCGGCACTGGGTGATGGGCGATCTGTACGTCGAGGTCCCGGGAAACGTGATGGAGGAGCCGGTGGATACGGAAACCATCGGTCCCTTTGAGCTGCGAGTGATTCGCAAGGAGTACGTGGTCGCGGATCGCATCGTGGGCTTCCGCCACTGGAAGTCGTGGGCACACGGAGCGCAGGCGATCACGCTGATTCGCACGCTCGGCCGTGAACTGGACGACAAGGTGCTGCGGGCCGCGCTGCGCAAGGAGGGCGCCGAGCATGCATACGGCTTGCTGCGCAGGCTCGCGGCCAGTGACGAGGAAGTGACACCCCAGAGGCTTGATGCATTGTGGCACAAGCATTACCGTTAAGGGGTGGAGGTGAACGAAATGATCAACATCGACGATTACGACCTGAGCGAGCTGCGGGCGCGGTGGGCCCGGCGGCGTGCAGGCGTTGAGCAGGTAAAGGCGCGGACGGACGTGCGTGGCATGACGCGGCCGGCGCGCGATCCTGACGAAGCCGCTTTCCTCAAGGCCACGGGCCAGGAAGGTCCTTTCGTGGAGGTCGATCTGCCCGGCTGGCGCGAGTGGATCGCGTACCGCAACACGCCTCCCGGGGAGCGCACCGGGCCTCCCCGCAACGCGGCGTACTTCGCCGCGCGAGACCGCGCTCGAGGGCTTCTGTAAATCAACAAAAGGGGTGGATGATGATCATCATCCACCCCCTCGTTTTTGTGGTAAGTGGGCCCTGCGCTCAGATCCAGAGGAACGCGGGGTGGTCCGTGCCGGTGCGGTCCCGGATCACGCGCTCGTAGACGTTGCGCCCGCTGTTGCCGTTGGTGAAGACGACGGTCGCGCGCCCCGCGGCGGGGTCGCCGACCACGAAGTTCTTGAAGCCCGGGTTGTCGCCCCAGTGCCAGAAGAGGGTGCGGCCGTCCATCTCTTCCAGGCCGATCCCCAGCCCCCACTGCAGCGCCTCGTTCAGCCGCACCTGCGGCTCCATCATCCGCCGCAGCACGGGGGCGCCGTCCGTCAGCAGGTGGCGGACGAAGGCGCCGTAATCGCGGGCGGTGGTGGAAAGGCTGGCCGCCGCGTTCGGCACGGTGAAGTTGGGGAACGGCGGCTGGTCCGGGCTCACGCGCGCGAACGCCCGCTCCACGTCCGCGGCCATCCACTCCTCCAGCGGCCGCCCCCACTCCGCCTCCAGCGCGCGGAAGGCACGCGCCGTCCGCACGCCGTGGCTCTCCAGCGGGTCGCCGCGCCCGGTGTGCGGCGAAGCCAGCCGCGCCTCCAGCGCCGGGTGCCAGACGAACGAGCTGCTCGCCATCCCCAGCGGCCCGAAGACGCGCTCCCGCGCCAGCGCCGGCAATCCTCGGCCCGTGAGCCCCTCGACCACCCGCTGCAGAAAGGCGAATCCCTCGCCGGAGTAGGAGAAGCGCGATCCCGGCTCGAAGTCGGCCGTGAGCAGGTGCTCGCGCGCGAACCGCCAGTTGCGCCAGCCGCCGCTGTGGCTCAGCAGGTGGCGCCCGGTGATGGCCCGCGCCCGCGCGTCGTCCGGGTTGGGGAGGGCCAGGTACTCGCCGGCCGGCCGGCCCAGGTCGATCACCCCCTCCCGCTCCAGCTCCAGGACCAGGTACGCGAAGACGGGCTTGCTGAGCGACGCCGCCTCGAAGACGGTGTCCTCCGTCACGCCGCCCGCCGTCCCCGCCCGGCGCACGCCGTATGCGCTCGTCTCGGCCCGCCCGCCGCCGACCTCCGCGAAGGCCATCCCGGGTACGTTCGCCAGGCGCATCAGCCACGGGAAGGCCGGAAGGCCGCGCGGGTCGGCCGCGGGCGCGAGGAGCGGAGCCGGCGCGGCGGACGGGGTGGCGCACCCGCCCAGCAGCAGCGCCGCGCTGCCGCCGATCCACTGCCTGCGGGTGATGCGGGTGTCTGCCGGCGTGCGGGATGGGTTCATCGGCGGATCGGGGGAGGGTAGGGATGAAGGCCGGAGGGATCTGCCGTCGGATACCCGCCGGGGCGGGAAGGTTGCGATCCGCCCGGACGCCGGGGCGGATGTATGGATCAGAAGAATACCGAATCCGGCTAAACTGTCATTCTGAGAGGATGTTCAAGAATTCTGGCTCCTCATTGGAGCGCCCTTGATTTCCTGAGGGAGCGTACACCCGGAATCGCAAGCTACACCACCGTTTGCGCGCGACCGAAGGATCTGATCTCGGCCACGTCGGGGCCGGATGCCAGGCTGCGAGCATGCGCGCCGCCCAAAGAATCTGTACGCTGCACGGCAGGATCTCGCGGCTGCGGTGAGTTCCCCGGACTTCGTCCGGGGCGGGGTTCGGCGCGACGGGCCGGAGATTCTTCGGTCGCGCCATACGCTTCGTGGTCATCCGCAGGTTCGGCGTGGGCGCTTCCTCCTAAGAAAGTCGCCTCGGCAGGAGTTCGCCGGATGCCTCGTAACAGACCGAATTTCTGGCATGGTGGAAGGCGCCCCGCGTCTACAGGCGCTGAATGGAAAAGGCCGGTGCGATCCGCCGCGCCCCCTCCGGGCTCGCATTACTCGCCCACCTCCCCCATAACCCCTGGGGGAGGTTGAGGGATGACGAACGATTCGTGCGAGACGACTTTCGTCCCATAGGGTAGGCGCAGCAGTTAAGGACTCGGAATGACAGGTGCTTTTCCGGATCTGGTATAAGACAGTTTCGCGCGGAGACGCATGAGGAAATCGTGAGGCCGCAGAGAACGGGACGACGTTATCTGCGGCCTCTCCTCTCTGCCCCGCGTCCTCTGCGCGAAACCCGTCAGGGCACCTGGCCCGTCCGCTCCGCCGCGCCGATGGGGCGCGGGGCGGGGGCGGGCTCGCGGCAGCGGCTGGCCTCCCACACCCGCCGCCAGGTGCCGCGATCGTTCGACACGGCCTCGTACCACGACTCGCGCGTGCCGAACACCTGCACCAGGATCTCCGATCCCCCGGCGCCGTTCCAGTTCAGGTGGTCGACCACCTTGGGCGCGCCCTTCCCCGTCTTGTCGTAGTCCCGCACTTCCTGGTAGATGGGCGTGTAGCCGGCGCGCTGCTCGTAGCTGGCCACGTAGAACACGCTGTAGCCATCCGGCTGCGCCGGGCCCACGCCCAGGTTGTCGCCCACCAGGTAGGTGGCCGCCATCTCCGGGTGCCCGCCGCGGATGGCGTCCAGCGCCTGCAGGTCGCGCTGGGCGCCCGGCCAGCTGCGCGGGCGCTGCAGCCCGTTCTGCAGCACCAGCCGCTCCGCCACCAGCGAGGCGTAGCGCTGGATGGTGCCCTCCACCTGCGGCGGCGTGTACTCGCCGATCACCTGCGGCGCCAGCCCGCGCCGGAAGGCCAGGAAGTCGCGCTCCGCCGCCGCGGCCGCCACCGTGCTGGCCTGCCCGGCCGCCGTGGGCACCCCGCACGGCGTGACGGGCCCGGGGCCGCGCACGATCAGCGTCCCCACCTCCGCCCCGCGGCGAAAGAGGACGAACTCCGTGTTCACGTCCATCACCGCCTGCCGGAAGCGCTGCTCGTACGCCTCCGGCGCCACCCCGGCCGGGCGGCGCAGCGTGCGCAGCGAGTCGCCGGAGATCTCCGCCACCGGCGTGAGCTGGGCCGTGCCGTCCGGGTTGCGGACCACGTGGAAGAGCACCCGCCCCGTGGGCAGCCCCAGCCCCGCCAGCTGGCCGGGGTCGGGCGCCGTCGCGTTGCCGGGGCCCGGCGGCGGGGGCGTGACCACGTGGACGGCGGCGCCGCCCCATTCCACGTTGTCGCACGCGGCCTGAGCGGTTAGAATCAGGGGCGCCGCCACGCGGACGGCGCGGGCTGCCACCATGCGCATCTTCACGATCTCGGCAACTCTGGGGAGCGGGCCGGCCCACGGACCGGCCCGGCTTTCGTTTTCCGGACGCGGCCGGGCCTTTGCACACGCGGCGCTGCAAGCAAGGAGCCGGCCAGCCCCGCGGGCGCACGGCAAGCTACGACGGGTACCCATCCGCTGCCAGATGATCGACGACAGCGAGTTCCGCCGGGTGATCGGCCACTTTGCCAGCGGCGTGGCGGTGGTCACCTCGTGCCGCGACAACGGCGAGCCCTGCGGCCTTACCGTGAGCGCCGTCAGCTCGCTCTCGCTGCAGCCCACGCTCATCCTGATCTGCGTGGACAGCCGCACCGCCTCGGCCGGGTGGATCCGCGAGGCGGGGTACTACGCCGTGAACGTGCTGGAGGAGGGGCGCGGCGAGACGCTGGCGCGCCGCTTTGCCACCGGCGGGCTGGAGGAGCGCTTTCGCGGCACCGCCTGGCGCCCGGAGCGCACCGGCGCCCCCGTGCTGGACGAGGCGCTGGCCTGGCTGGACTGCCGCGTGACCGCCGCGCTTCCCGGCGGCGACCACACCATCTTCGTCGGCGAGGTGCTGGCCGCCGACGCCCGTGAAGGAACCCCGCTGGTTTATTATCGTGGCGGATACGGCCGATTCGAGTCCTGACCCCCGCCGGCCCGCCTGGCCGGTGCTGGCGCGCGCCGCGCTGGCCGGGGTGGCGCTGGGGGTGGTGGCGTTCGCCGCGGCGAGCCTGATCCTGTACGAGGCGCGGGGCGTCCTTCCCGCGGCCGGCGGGGTGGTGGCCACCTTTGCCGCGGCGCTGGCGGCGGGGCTGTGGGCCGGCTCTCCCGGCGCGCGCCCGGACCTGGCGCCCACCTGGCGCTGGGTGGGCGCGGGCGTGGCCGTGGCGGTGGCCGGCGGCTTCGGCACGTTGTGGACCTTCTTCCAGGGCGAGCGCTACGGCGGGATGGCCCGCGCGCTGGCGCTCCTCTTCCTCGTCGGCATCCCCGTCTACGCCATCGGCTTCCTCCTTCCGGCGCTCGCCGCCTGGGCCGCGCACGTACCCGGGGCCGACGACGATGCGCCGGCCGGAGGATCGCGCGGGCCGGAAGAGGTGGTGATGGCGGTGCTGGTGGGCGCGGCGGTGGGGGCGGCGCTCAGCGGCCTCTTCCTCCTTCCCGCCGTGAGCCCCGGGCCGCTGCTGCTGGGGATGGGCGCGGTGCTCACCTTTCCCCTCTTCTTTCCCCGCGAGGGGCCGGGGGAGGCGGAGGGCGGGGAGCGGCTGCTGCACCAGGAGGAGACCGCGTACGGCACCCTGCGCGTCACGCAGATCGCCTACCCCGGCCGCCAGCCGGAACTGCGGCTGTACGTGGACGACGAGATCGAGTCCGGCGAGCTGGAGCGGAGCGGCGCGCCCACCTTTGGCTACGTGGCCGCGGCGGAGCGCCTGCTGCGCGAGATCACGCCGTCCGGGGCCTCGTACCTCTTCTTGGGCGGCGGCGCCTGCACCCTGCCGCGGCGCATCGCGGAGGACGATCCCGGCGCCGCCATCACCGTGGTGGAGCTGGACCCCGCCGTCACCCGGGCCGCCTACCGCTGGTTCGGCCTGCGCCCGGAGCACGGCATCGTCACCCTCCACGGCGACGCGCGGGCGGTGGCCGCCACCCTGCCGCGGGGCGCGTGGGACCGCGTGGTGGTGGACGTGTACGGCGGCGGCGAGCAGGTGCCGCACCACCTGGTGACGGCCGAGGCGCTGGGGATGCTCCGCGGCCTGCTGCGCCCGGACGGCGTGGTGCTGCTGAACCTGATCGGCGTGGCGCGGGGGGAGGGGGAGTGCCGCTTCTGGTCCGTGGTGCGGACGGTGGCCGCGTCGTTCCCCGCGGTGCGGCTGTACGCGCACCTGGGGCGCGACTTCCCGGAGCGGCAGAACTTCCTGCTCGTCGCCGCGCCGGACCCGGCGGCCGCCCTGCCGGCGAAGGCGGGGCTGTTCGAGCCGTGGCCGGCGGAGGAGTGGCCGGCGCTCCCCTGCGCGGGGGTGCTGCGCGACCGGACGGAGGGGGCGCAAACGGAAGCCGCGCCCCCCCAGGCGGGGGAGCGCGGCGGGCGCACGGTGCCGGCGCGGGCGGACTAGCGGGCCTTGTTCCGCTTTTGCGCCTTCTTCTGCTGGCGCTGGATCTCGCCCTGCATGAACTCCATCGCCTTGCGGCGCTGCTCCAGGTGCCGCTTCATCTGCTCGGCCTGCTTGAGCTTCTGGCCCTCGGTGCCGGTGTAGCGCTGCCGGTCCAGCAGCCGCTTCTGCAGGCGGATGACGGGCCCGGCCACGAAGCGCACCATGAAGGCCTTGAACCACTTGCCCTTGGACTTGTAGTCCTCGATCACGTAGGGGATGGCCTGAACCTGGTCCTGCAGCTCCCGGTGCTGCTGGTCCAGGGGCTTCTTGAGCTTTTTGCGCGCGCGCTTGAACATGGCTACAGTGCACAGCAGGGTGCGGATATCTTCCACGCCGGGTGGTTGACCCGGCGGCGGTCTCCCGGTACACCCGGCCGCCCGGGCGGTTCTCCGCGCGGCGTTCCGGGGGACGGAATGGTACGGCCGCGAGGCGCCGGAGGAAAGGCCCTCCCCCGGCGGCGCCGGGCGCGCGCCACCCCCTCCCGCAACCTGCGCGGGAGGGGGGATATACTTCGACACCGGATCTGTGCCGCTCCGGCAGGCCGTGTCTTCCACACCGCAGCGGGGAGCATAGCGGCTGGGATCACGACGGACCACTCCCCTCTCCCGCGCAGCTTGCGGGAGAGGGGCCGGGGGTGAGGGGCTCGCGCGAAGCGCGGCGCAGTCGCGGTTCTCCCCCTCTCCGCGAGGAACGAGCGGGAGAGGGGCGGGGGGAGGGGCCCTTCGCGGGCGGCAGGATGCGGGCCTGCGCGCACGATCCCGGAGCCCGCGAATCCATCGAAACGATATCGCTGTCCAAGCTTTTGAAGATCTGGCCTTGAAGATCGCACACCTCGCAGACCTGCACCTGGGCTACCGCGCCTACCACCGCCTCACCCCCCGCGGCGTGAACGTGCGCGAGGCGGACGTGGCCGACGCCTTTCGCCAGGCCGTGGCGCGGCTCACCGAGCTGCGCCCGGACCTGGTGGTGGTCGCCGGCGACGTCTTCCACACCGTGCGCCCCTCCAACACCGCCATCGCCGACGCCTTCCGGCAGTTCAGCCTCCTGGCCCACCGGCTGCCGGACGTTCCCATCGTCGTCATCGCCGGCAACCACGACTCGCCGCGTTCCGCGGACACGGGGAACATCCTCAACCTCTTCCGCGAGATCGACGGCGTCCGCGTGGTCTGCGACGAGGGGCGCACCGTCCACCTGCCGGAGGTGGAGGCCAGCGTCCTCTGCTTCCCCCACACCTCCCTTTCCACCGAGGCGCAGCCGGACGTGGAGCCGGATGCAGGGGCACGGCACAACGTGCTGCTGCTGCACGGCGTGCTGCCGGAAGGTTCCAGGTGGGGCAAGAAGATCGGCTACATTTCCGAGTACGGCGGCGCCATCATCCCCGAGGAGCGCATCCGCTATTCCGACTGGGAGTACGTGGCGCTGGGACATCACCACACGGCGACCGAGCTGGAGCCCAACGTCTGGTACGCCGGCGGGCTGGAGCGCACCTCCGCCAACATCTGGGCGGAGAAGGAGGACAAGGGCTTCCTGGTCTACGACACCGCGGCGAAGACCTCGGAGTTCCACGCCGTGGACACGCGGACCATGGTGGACCTGCCGAAGATCAGCGCCGAGGGGATGGGCGCGGAGGAGCTGGACGCGACCATCCACGCCGCCGTGGAGCGCATCCCGGAGGGGCTGCGCAACAAGATCGTGCGGATGGTGGTCTACGACGCCCCGCGCGCCGTGGTGCGCGAGCTGAACCACCGGCGGATCCGCGAGTGGAAGGCGGAGGCGGTGCACTTCCATCTCGACGTGCGCCCGCCGGAGGTGCGCCGCCGCATCGGCTCCGGCGCGCCCGTGCGGCGGCAGACGCTGCAGGAGCAGGTCGCCAGCTACCTGCGCAAGACGTGGGAGCTGCGTGACCGCAAGCTGGAGAAGGAGCGGCTGGTGGAGATGGGGACGGCGTACATCGACCGCACCGGCGAGGAGATCCTGCGATGAGGCTCCTTTCCCTGCGGATGAAGAACTTCCGCCAGCACGCCGACACCTTCATCGCCTTCCGGCCGGGCCTGACGGGGATCATCGGCCCCAACGGCGCCGGCAAATCCACGATCCTGGAGGGGATCGCCTGGGCGATGTACGGCGCGGCGGCCGCGCGGGGGACCAACGACACCATCCGCTTCAGCCGCGCCGGCCCCCGCTCGCGGGTGGAGGTGGAGCTGTCGTTCGCGCTGGGCGGCCACGAGTACCGCGTGCTGCGCACCCTGCACGGCGCCGAGGTGTTCCTGGATGGCGGCCCCGCCGCCGTGGCCTCCGGCGTGGGCGGCGTCTCCGGCTACCTGCAGTCGCGCGTGGGGATGTCGCGCGACGAGTTCTTCAACACCTACTTCACCGGGCAGAAGGAGCTGCAGTTCCTGGCCGCCATGGGGCCGGCGGACCGCGGCCGCTTCCTGAGCCAGGTGCTGGGCTACGAGCGGCTGCGGCGCGCGCAGGAGCTGGTGCGCAACCGCCGCAACGAGCTGCGCAGCGAGATCCGCGGCCTTCGCGCCACCCTGGGCGACCGTGACGAGCTGGTCCTCCTCCGCGACGCCGCCGGCACGCGCTTCAACGAGGCCGTCGAGCGGCGGGCTGCCGCGATCAAGGAGATGGAAGCGGCCGTCGCCGCGGAGCAGGCGTTCGCCCCGAAGTGGGCCGCGGCGGAGGCCGCCCGCGACCGCTTCCGCGAGCTCACGCACGCCATCGAGACGGCGGAGCGCGACCGCGACACCGCGCGGCGCGACCTGGAGCGTGCCGCCGCCGAGCTGCAGGCCGTCGCCGCGGCGGAGGCGGAGCTGGCCCCGCTCCGCGAGCAGCTGCGCGACCTTCCCGCCGCCACCGAGGCGTGCGAGCGGATGAGCGAGCTGGCGCGGCAGGAGGAGCGCCGCAAGGCCCTCGTCCGCCAGCTGGCCGACGTCGACGCCGAGCTGGCCCGCGGCCGGGAGCGGCTGGAGAAGCTGGAGAGCGCGCCGGAGCTGGAGAAGCGGTACGCCGGCGAGCTGGAGCAGCTGCGGGAGCAGCGCGACGTGGTGGCGGCCCGGCTGGACGAGAAGAAGTCCGCCTGGCTGGCCGACAAGCAGGACGCCTTCACCCAGCTGGCCACCTACCGCGAGCGCGCGGCGGAGCTCAAGGCGCAGATCGCCCAGATCCGCGAGCTGGGCGCGGAGGGGATCTGCCCCACCTGCGGCCGTCCGCTGGGCAAGGACTACCAGCGCACCCTGGACGAGCTGGAGGACCAGTGGGCGCTGCTGGTGCAGGACGGAAAATGGCGGGCCAGGCGGTACGAGCAGCTGGAGGCCAAGCCGGACGACGTCGCGGAGCTGGAGACCCTCCTCCCGCAGCTCCTCGAAGCCGTGGACGACCGCTCCCGCAAGCTCACCCGCTGCCAGGGCGCCGTGCAGGAGCTGGAGCAGCTCACCGGCGACCTGGCCGCCCGCACCGCCCGCGGCGACGAGCTGCGGGTGGAGCTGAAGGCGCTCCCCGGCGGCTACGATTCGAAGGCGCACCGCGCCGCGGACGACCGCCTCAAGGCGCTGCGCGAGGTGGAGAAGCGCGCCGCCCGGCTGGAAGAGACCGCCGCCCGCCGCGCATCTGCCGCGCTGGACGAGAAGCAGGCCCGCGAGCGCGAAAAGGCGGCGCTGGACCAGGCGAAGAAGGCGGCGAAGGAGCGGAACGCGCTCGACTTCTCGGAAGAGGCGTTCGCGGCGCTGCGGGCGGAGCACGAGCGCCTGGCGCAGGCGCGCCGCGCCGCCGAGCTGCGCGCCGCCGAGGCCCGGGGCGACGCCAACACCGCCGAGCAGGTGCTCAAGGCCGCCCGCGAGGCCGTGGAGCAGTACGACGAGCGCGCGAAGGCCGTGGCGGAGCAGGAGGAGGAACTGCGCTACCACGAAGAGCTGGACGCCGCCTACACCGACCTGCGGCAGGAGCTGAACGACCAGGTGCGCCCCGAGCTTTCCGAGATCGCCAGCGCCTTCCTGGCCCAGCTGACCGACGGCCGCTACACGTCGATGGAGATCGACGAGTCGTACAACCTGATGGTGCTGGACGAGGGCGAGGAGAAGCCCGTCATCTCCGGCGGTGAGGAGGATGTGGCCAACCTGGTGCTGCGCCTGTCACTGTCGCAGATGATCGCCGAGCGGGCCGGACACCCCCTGTCGCTGCTCATCCTGGACGAGATCTTCGGCTCGCTGGACGTGGCGCGGCGCGACAACGTCGTCCAGCTGCTGCACCACCTGGAGGACCGCTTCGAGCAGGTGATCCTCATCACCCACATCGACGGGATCCGGGAGAGCCTGGACCAGGTGCTGCGCGTGGAGTACGACGAGCGCGCCGGCTGCTCCCTGGTCCGCGAGGAGAACGTCGTCGGCGACGACTACCCCGAGGCGCCGATGGCCGCGGACTGAGGGAAGAGTGCGTGAGTGCGTGAGTGGTCGAGCCGTTACACTCGCGCTTTCGCACTCTCGCGAACGCCTGCTCTCGGCGGCAGGTTACTCGTGGCAGCCGTTCCCCTCCACCCAGGTGATCGGGGTGCCGCTCAGGGGAGCGTTCGCCGCTCCGGTGGAGCCCGTCGTCTCCCCGAGCACCGCGTGGGCGTTCTTCTCGACGGCCTGCCGCTGCGGGTCGTAGAGGGTCCGGCCCTGCACGCTCTCCAGGAAGTTGGCCGGACCGGGAGCCGTGCGGCTGTCCGGCGCCGTTGCCGTCTCATTGGCACTCACGCACTCACGCACTCACGCACTCACGCACTCACGCACTGCATGTCCCTCACCCCCACGCCCGAGCACTTTCTCGACCTCGCCCGCGACGCCACCCTGGTGCCCGTGGTCCGCGAGTTCCCGTTCGACACCGACACCGCCGTCTCCGCCTTCCACAAGCTGGCGCGGCCGCCGTTCGGGTTCCTGCTGGAGTCGGTCGTGGGGGGCGAGCAGTGGGCGCGCTACACCATCCTGGGCACCGAGCCCCGCGCCGCCTGGCGCCTCTTCGGCACCCGGGTGGAGACGTGGACCCCCGCCACCGGCTGGCAGGACCAGGGGCACACCGACGACCCGCTGGGCGCCTTCGACCGCATGCTCCGCGCGCACCGCCCCGCGGAGCTTCCCGGCCTTCCCCGCTTCTGGGGGGGCGCCGTCGGCTACTTCGGCTACGACGTGGTGCGCCTGATCGAGCGCCTCCCCCACCCCCCGCCGGACGACCTGGGGCTCCCCGACGCCCTCTTCATGCTCACCGGCACCGTGCTCGTCATCGACAACCTCTTCAACCGGGCACGGGCCATCGTCGCGGTGGAGACCGGGGGGGTGTCCGGATCGGATCTGCTCGCGCGTTATCACCAAGCTGTCGAAGAGCTTGGCCGGCTGGTCAGGCGGCTGCGCGAGGAGAAGGGCCCCGCGCCGCTGGAGCCGGCCGACCCGGGGGGCGAGGACGGGCCGTTCGAGAGCGCGACGGCGCGCGAGGGGTTCGAGGAGGGCGTGCGGCGCATCCAGGAGTACATCCGCGCCGGCGACGCCTTCCAGGTGGTGCTGTCGCAGCGGCTCACGGTGCCGCTCCGCGCCCGGCCTTTCGACCTGTACCGCGTGCTCAGGGCGCTGAACCCGTCGCCGTACCTGTTCTACCTGGACCTGGACAGCTTCCAGCTCATCGGCTCGTCGCCGGAGGTGATGGTGCGGCTGGAGGAGGGGCGGGTGACGGTGCGGCCCATCGCCGGCACCCGGCGGCGCGGCGGCGACGAGGAGGAGGACCGGCGGCTGGCGGAAAGCCTCCTGGCCGACCCCAAGGAGCGCGCCGAGCACCTGATGCTGCTGGACCTGGGGCGCAACGACGTGGGCCGGGTGGCCCGCTGGGGGACGGTGCGGGTGCCGCAGCGCATGGCGATCGAGAAGTACTCGCACGTGCTGCACATGGTGAGCACCGTCGAGGGCGAGCTGCGCGAGGGGATGTCGGCGATGGACGTGTTCCGCGCCTCGTTCCCCGCCGGCACCGTCTCCGGCGCCCCCAAGGTGCGGGCGATGGAGATCATCGACGAGCTGGAGCCCGTGCGCCGCGGGGCGTACGCCGGCGCCGTGGGCTACTTCGGCTACGGCGGCCGGTCGATGGACACCGCCATCGCCATCCGGACGGTGGTGGCGCAGGGCGGCCGGGCGTACGTGCAGGCCGGCGCCGGCGTGGTGGCGGACTCGCGCCCCGCCGACGAGTACGAGGAGACGCTGAGCAAGGCCCGCGCGCTGCTGCGCGCCGTCCGCATGGCGGGCGGGTAGGGGTGTGTGCTACGGAACGAAGGAGCAGGGACGATGGGTGACCGGCGTGGTATGGAGGCGATGCGTACCCTTGACACGGTCGAACGCCCGTTCTATATACCACGGACCCACGCCCAGCAGGATTCAACACGTTCCGCAGCAGGGAACCGATCCCAGCGCCGCAGCACGGCGACACCAGACGGAGCATTTGCGCGCGTTCGCGCGCGTTTTTCCGAGGTCCATGCCCGTTCACCCTTCTTCCCGGAGGTGCTGGCGAAACCATCCTACTGCAAACCTCGGCAGGGCAGTCCCCGATCGGGCTCACCCCGCTTCCGCCCCTCTTGGGCGGCGGGCGGCAGGCCCGGCGGCGCGGGACGCGTTTTCGCGTTCGTGCCGCAGACATCGGAACCCAACCTCGGCGGCCCCCCCTGGGCCGCCGGCACACAGGAGGACGAGGAATGAGACATTTCCGTCGGCTGATCGCGGTCCTGATCGCGGCGGCCCTCGCGCCGGTCACGCTGCTGGCCCAGGAGGCCGCGACGGTGACCGGGCGTGTGACCAACGCACAGGGCCAGCCCGAGGCTGCGGTGCTCGTGCGCATCGAGAGCCTC
>DATAAG010000835.1:0-6078 GCA_036260235.1 Longimicrobium sp. | reverse complement strand
GCCCTGCATCTTCTGGCGATGCAGGGCCCTCGTCCGTGGCAACGGCAAAAAGACTGGCAGCGGCCGGCGCTCTGGACCATCCCGCTTGCGCGCTGCGCCGTAGCCGCTGACCTTTCGATCACCGGGACATTGCCGGCGCCGCGAACTGGGATCCGAGGGAGGCGGCCACGTGATCTTCGCCGTGCTGGATCCTTGACGCCGACCGGGGAATCTACTCGCCCGTTCTGGTGACCAGATCTTTTTCGAGAATCCGTCCCGCCGCCTTCTACCGAATCCGCAAGAAGAATAGGCCTCACACAGAGTCAGCAGAGTCAACAGAGTTTTCTCGTGCCGTTTTCTCTGCTCCCATGGCCCTCCTCCTGTCAGCCAACGGCACGGCGCGCCGGCCGACGAGGCACGAGTGGGCGTGGGCTGTCGGAAACGGCAGAGGGATGGAAGGGCGGCAGGGAGCCATGAGAATTTTTTTGGGAAGGGATGCGGTGCGGCGGATCGTCTCCGGAGCGCGCTGGAGCAAGCCGCCCGTACCACCTGATGCGCGATCTTGAGAACCATCTGCCCGCACCACAGCCGGGAAGACGCACCTCGCTCTCTCAAACGATGGGTCTTTTTCCGGATTCGGGATTCGTCTCTCTTGCGCGATCCGACGGAGAATCCGCTTCCGCTCGCGTGCGCGGGCCTGCCTCTTCGCCATGCTGACCATCCTGCTCGTCGCCGGGCTCTTTGCGTGGGCCGCCACACGGCCCTCGCACGGGCGCGTGTGGCGGGCGGAGCAGGCGGTGCTGCCGCAGGTGACGTTCGACGGCAGCAAGGTGCACGTGCGCAACGTCCGCGACTTCACCTATCGCTCGAAGACCGACTTCACCCCCGGCTACCGCGACCGCACCTACGACCTGGACCGGATCGAGACGCTCTGGTTCGGCCTGTCGCCGTTCACGCGCGAGTGGCGGGGCCCGGCGCACGCGTTCCTCTCCTTCGGGTTCTCGGATTCGCAGTACGTGGCCGTCTCGGTGGAGGCGCGGCGGGAGGCGACGGAGACGTACTCCGTCTGGAAGGGCGCGCTGCGGCGGTACGAGCTGATCTACGTGATCGGCGAGGAACGGGACGTGATCGGCGTGCGCGCGGTGACGTGGAACGTGCCCGTGCACCTGTATCCCATCCGCGCCACCCGCGAGCAGGTCCGCGCACTGTTCGTGGGGATGATGGAGCGCGCGCGGCAGGTGGAGCAGCGGCCGGAGTTCTACCACACGTTCACCAACAACTGCACCACCAACATCCTGGATCCCGTCAACCGCATCGCCACTCGCAGGATCCCGTTCGGCCTGGAGGTGATCCTCCCCGGCTACGCTGACCGCCTGGCGCACGAACGTGGCCTGATCGACACCGACCTGCCGCTGGCCCGGGCCCGCGAGCATTTCTTGGTCAACGACCGCGCACGCGCCGCCATCGCCTACCCGGACTTCTCGATCCGCATCCGCGCGTAGCCCCAAAAGATCTGGCCTCACGCAGAGTCAACGGAGCCAACAAAGAGCAAACTCCGTTGACTCCGTGTGAGGCCAGTCAGGAAGCCCTTCCCGAAGCTCGAAGGCGCGTGTCCGGACTGAATCCGGCCCGCGCCTCCTTTTCTGTCGAGATCGGGTGCGCTCAGCGCGACTCGTAGACGGACACCTGGCCGTCGCGCGTGAACGCGATGATGTCGTACGGGTCCTTGCGGCCGCTGGGCACCTCCATCCCGGGCGAGCCCACCGGCATCCCCGGCACCGCGATCCCCGCCACCTGCGGGCGCTCCTTCAGCAGCCGCCGCACCACGTCGAAGGGCACGTGCCCCTCCACCACGTAGCCGTCCACCAGCGCCGTGTGGCAGCTGGCCAGGTGTCCCGGAACCCCGTGCTCGTGCTTCACCGGGTCCACGGTCGCCGTGTCGTGCACCTCCAGCGCGAAGCCCGCCTCCCGCGCCTGGTCCACCCACGCCCGGCAGCAGCCGCAGGTGGGCGTCTTGTACACCACCATCCGCGTCAGCTGCTGGCCGGTGGCGCCCGCCTGTCCCGCCTGGGGCGCGGGTGCCGCAGCCTGGTCGGCCGAGGGTGCGGGCTCCGCCCCGCCCGGGCGGTTGCATGCCGCGGTGCCCGCCAGCAGCGCCAGGACGGCCGCCCGGCCCATCCGCCGGCAGAAAGCGTTCGACTTCATCGCGCTTAAACGTTTGTCAGGGTGAGGAGCCGGCCAGCCGGCCGTACGGACCCGCGTACACCGGCTCCCCCTCCGGGTTCGCCCGTGTGGCGTCCGCGCCCCGGCGCGCCTCCACCGGCGGCCGGAGGAAAGTACCCGGTAAGAGAGTGCCCCGCAATCGCTTGGCGATCGTGTGAAACCGCGGGCACGGAGTTGGCTGTAGTAGTAGCCGAGAGCGCTGGGACAACTCAGCCTGGGAGGTAGATCCATGAGTACCCTGTTCGTCGCCGCGTTCGCGCTGGCCCTGGTGGGCTGGGCGGCGCGTCTGTGGTACATGGCGGAGCGCGCCGAGCACCTGGTGGTGCTCCGCCTGGATGGCGGCACGTTCCTGCTGGCCCGCCAGCCGGACGGCCGGTTCCTGGTCATCCACCCCGTCCACGTCCCCGCCGTCCTGGCGCGGTACGAGGCGCAGCTCACGGTGGAGCGCTGGCGCGCCCTGCGCGCGGCGGTGGCCCGTCCCTTCCGCTGGAGCCGCGCGGCCGCGCAAGTGCACTGAGGGAGCGCGGACGTCGTGGTTTCCGAGTCGCCCCCGGCCTCGCCAGCCGGGGGTGACTTCGTTTCCGGCGGCCACGTCTTTCCGAGCGGGGCTCCGCGGCCCAAGTTGTGGCCCGCCGCCCGCCGAGGGGCGGGGTCCCCCCAATCCGGAGCAACGATGATCCAGGCCGTCACCGACCATCTCGACCCGTGGGGCGCGCTGGCCCGCCTGCGCCAGGCCGCGCCCCTGGTGCACTGCATCACCAACTACGTGGCAATGGACGTCACCGCCAACGCGCTGCTGGCCATCGGCGCGTCGCCGGCCATGGTGCACGCCAACGAGGAGGTGGAGGAGTTCACCGGCATCTCGTCGGCGCTGATGATCAACATCGGCACGCTGTCGCCGGCGTGGGTGCAGGCCATGGAGCGCGCGGCGGACCGCGCCGTGGAGCTGGGCAAGCCGTGGGTGCTGGACCCCGTGGGCGCCGGCGCCACCGCCTACCGCACCGGCACCGCGCGCGACCTGGCTGGCCGCGGCCCCGCCGTCGTCCGCGGCAACGCGTCGGAGATCCTCAGCCTGGCCGGCGAGGTGGGCGGCACCAAGGGCGTCGACAGCACCCGCGGCGCCGACGAGGCCGCCGGGCCGGCGCGGGAGCTGGCGCGCGGGCTGGGGTGCGTGGTGGCGGTCACCGGCGAGGTGGACCACGTCACCGACGGCCGGCGGATGATCGCGGTGGAGCACGGGCACCCGATGATGACCCGCGTGACGGCCCTGGGGTGCGCCCTCACCGGCGTCACCGGCGCATTCCTGGCCGTGGAGCCGGACCCGCTGCTGGCGGCCGCGTACGCCCTCGCCTTCTTCGGACTGGCGGGGGAGATGGCGGCCTCCGGCTCCCTGGGCCCCGGCACCCTGCGCATGCGGCTGATGGACGCCCTCTACGTCCTGGACACCGTCCGCGAATCCGAGCTCCGCATCCGCGTGGTCTGACGCGCTCTGCCGTCCACTGCGCCGGCTTCGGCCGGTGCGGAGAGGATCAGGAACCGGTCCGGACCGTGCGCGTTTCGCCACCGTCCGGACCGTTGCGTTCTGCTGCTGGCGCCAAAGCTGCGCATGCATTTGTGGCTTGCGTGGCACGTGCTCTCTGTGTGAGCTTTCAGGGAGGTTCGGATGGAAGAGACAGGCCCTGACCGCGAGGATATCATGCCCACCGCAGCGCCAGAGCAGGTTGCATGGCAGTCGGCGTATCGGATCGAAGAAGATGGGGATGACCTGGTCATCCGCATCCCCAAATCGCTGGCGAACCGCGACCGCGTGCAGCAATTTCTCGATCGAATCGAGTTCGAGTACCTGCGCAGCCAGAGTCAGCTGACGGCAGAAGACGCCGCCGAACTCACGGCGGAAGTGAAGCGCGCGGTAGCCGAGGCGAACCGCCACCACGGAAAGCCGTCGTGACGGCGGGTGCCGAACCCGTCGTTGTCGATACGAACATTCTGTTTTCAGCGCTGTTACGCGAGGATACGGCTTTCTCGACGGAGATGTTCGAGAGCCCACGAGAGTTCTTCATCTGCGAAACGACTCTCATGGAGCTCTTTCGCCACAGGGAGAAGCTGATCCGGCTTTCGCGGATGAATGCTCCAGCCCTTGTTCAAATGTACCACCTGCTGCTCAAGTGCCTGACCGTCTACAAGGAGAATCACATTCCGGATGAATGCTGGACTCGAGCGCGGGAGCTGTGCGCTGGGCTGGACCCCGACGATGCATCACAGGTTGCGGTGGCGCTCGCACTGGGCGGGCTGCTCTGGACCGGGGACAACGTGCTGAAAACAGGACTGCGTGCGAGGGGCTTCGACCGCTTCTTCAGCTTCTGATGCGGAGCGGGGTCTGCCACGCAGGGCGGAACGACGGATGGAGGGCCCGGTTCATTGCCGGGCCTCATTGCGCATCCGGTGGTGATATTGTCGGAGGATCAGCTACGGGAGTCACGTCCTGACGACGAGGAAGTCATGTCCAATGCAGCGTCAGCGAAGGCTGCAACGCAGTCGACGCTTCAGATCGAAGAGGATGGCGACCGTCTTGTCATCCGCATCTCCAAGTCCCTTGCGAACCGTGATCGCGTAGAGCGGTTTCTGGCCTGTTTGGAATTAGAGGAGTTGGCCAGCCGCAGTCAGCTTACGGAAGAGGCGGCGCGGGAACTCGCCGAAGAGATCGATCGCGCGGTGTGGGAGAAGAACCGTCACCGCGTAAGTGCGGCTCGATAGGCCGTCCGGAGGCCTGCGCCACGGAGGGAACGACGGGTGCGGGGCCCGGGTTCAACGCCCGGGCCCCGCTGCGCATTCCGGCGGCGGGGCGGGATGATCCAGGCGAGGGAGCAGGAAGATGAGGACGAGCATGGTACGGATGGTCGCCGGGGCGCTGGCGGCCGGCGTGGGGATCGGCTTCGGGGCGGCGGCGGGCGCGGAGTTCAGCGCGGCGCCGCCGGCCTACGCGCAGCAGGAGGGCGAGGAGGCGAACGTGGTGCGCGTGGCGCGGCAGGCGACGCCCGCAGTGGTGAGCGTCACCTCGCGGAGCGGCGCCGGGTCCGGCGTCATCATCCGCGCGGACGGGGTGATCCTGACCAACGCGCACGTGGTGGGGAACAGCCGCGAGGTGGAGATCGGCCTGGCCAACGGCGAGCGCCGCACCGGCCGCGTGCTGGGCGGCGACCCGAGCATCGACGTGGCCGTGGTGGACGTGGAGGGCGCCGGCCTGCCCACCGCGCCGCTGGGCAACTCCGACGAGCTGCAGGTGGGGCAGACGGCCATCGCCATCGGCAACCCGCTGGCGCTGGAGCGCACGGTCACCCGCGGCATCGTCTCCGCGCTCAACCGCAACCAGGCGCAGATCGGCCTGGACGAGCTCATCCAGACCGACGCCGCCATCAACCCCGGCAATTCCGGCGGCCCGCTCCTGGACTCGCGCGGCCGCGTGATCGGCATCAACACGGCGATCCTGCGGGGCGCGGGTGGAGTCGGGGCGGAGGGGCTGGGGTTCGCCGTCCCCATCAACCTGGCCGCCGACGTCGCCAGCCAGGTGCTGGAGACCGGCCGGGTGCGGCGCGCCTTCATCGGCATCCGGTACAACGACGTGACGCCGGAGATGGCGCGCCAGTTCGCCCTGCCGGTGGAGCGGGGGATCATCATCCTGGCCGTGCAGCCCGGCTCGCCCGCCGCCCGGGCGGGTATCCGCCAGGGCGACATCCTGACCCGCATCGACGCCACCCCCATCAACTCCACCGGCGACCTGCGCCGCGCCATCCGCGAGCGCGACCCGGGAGACGAGGTCACCTTCACCGGCGTGCGGCCGGAGGGGAGCTTCACCCTGCGGCTGCGCCTGGGGGTGCT
>DATAAG010000834.1:0-12750 GCA_036260235.1 Longimicrobium sp. | reverse complement strand
TGCACCCCCATCCCCCGCCCCAGCAGCAGCCACAGGTTAAGCCCCACCGTCAGCAGCAGCGTCCCCGCGGAGAGCGCCGCGTACGCGCCGAACGCCCGCCGCATCCGCAGCACGGTGAGCTGCACGTGGTTCACGGCGATCACCGGCAGCGCCAGCAGCGCCAGCGCCACCAGCTCCGGCGCCGCCGGCGCCCCCGGGACCACCGCCCGGGCCACCACCCCGCGGACGGCGAGGAGCGCCGCCGTCCCGGCCGTGACGGCGAGCACCGCCGCGGCCGCCGCCGCGCTCGCTACCTCCCGCCGCCGGGCCGCGTCCGGCGCCTGGTTCCAGCGAAAGAGGAGCGCGTGGTCCTGCCCCAGGAACAGCACCCCGAGCGCCACCATTCCCAGCGTGAGCACCAGGTCCATCGCCCCGTAGTCCGCCGGGGCCAGCACGCGGGTGTACAGCGGCACCAGCAGCACCGCGCCCAGGCGGTTGGCCGCGTCCAGTACCCCGTAGCGCAGCGAGTCGCCGAAGAGGCGGCCCAGCCCGCCGTCCGCCGGCCGCGCCGCCGCCTGCGCAATCACGCCGTCCCCGCCAGCACCGGCCGGTGCACGCGCAGGGCGGGCAGCCAGGTGCGGAACAGGGGAACGAAGACGAGCACCGCCACCGCTACCGTCACCGCCATCTGGATGAGGTTGTAGTTGCTGAACGACACCCCCCCCATGACCGAATAGCCGTAGAGGTAGACGGAGAAGGGCGAGAAGTCGCAGCGCCGCATGTAGCGGTACGCCACGCCGATCGCCACGCCGGTCAGGAACATCCCCAGCAGGTAGCCGGGCAGGCCGAAGTTCATGTACAGGACCCAGTTCCCCGGCGGCCACGAGGTGGGGGGAAGGAGGCGTGCGGGTAGCGAGGGCCGCACCTCGTTGCCCAGGGCCAGCGCCGTCACGTACACGCCGTCGTCCACGGGCGGCTTGTCCGGCAGCAGGGCGCGGGGGATGGGGGCGGAGAGCAGGTCCAGGTAGCTGCTCCCCCACCACAGCCGGTCGGGGGTGAAGTAGCTCACGATCACCACGCCGCGGTCCAGGCCGCTGAGCTGGTGCGAGATGCGGCCCACCTCGTCGCGCGTGGCGCGCAGCAGAAGGCTGGGGCGGGCGGAGTAGCGCTCGAACGCGCCCTCGGTGCGAAAGAGCGGCATGGCCACGATGAAGACGAAGATGACCGCCCCCAGCAGCACCGTCCACGGCTTCACCACGCGGCGAAAGCGGCGCACGCCGTAGTGGGCCGTCATCATCGAGTACACGATCAGCGTCACCGCCCCGCCGCGCCCGCCGGTGGAGGCGAGGATGGCGCAGACGGCGGCCACCGCCAGCACCACCGCCGCCGTGCGGATCCGGGACGGCCGGAACCGCAGCGCGTACACCAGCAGCAGCGGGGTGAAGGTCAGGAGCAGCGTGTACGCGTTGAACAGGTATCCGCGTCCCGCCAGCACGTCCGTGCGCAGGGCCATGAAGGTCCACAGCCGCCGCAGCCCCCCGATCTGGTGCAGGAACACGGCGTAGAGCGCCACGCCCGTCCCCCCCATCAGCAGCGCGGCGCGGCGGCAGCGGGCGGCGGTGAACTGCCGGCCGTGCAGCACGGGCAGGCGCCGCGCCAGCCACCCGCCCGCGGGCGCGTGCAGCCCCAGCGCCAGCGCCAGGAACCCGGCGCACGCCACCGCCACCCACGCGGCGATGGCGCCCGTCAGGTCCGGCACCAGCGGCGACCTGCGCACCTCGGCGCTCATCAGCTCGATGTTGCCGGAGAGCAGCAGCAGGTACGGAACGGAGAGCAGCGCCAGGAAGGTGAGCACCCGCAGCGGCGAGAACAGGTCCCGCTCCCGACGCCTCCCCGCCGTGAGCGCCGCCACGGCCATGCGCGGCAGCAGGTGGGCCAGCACGAAGCAGATCGTCAGGACCAGGATCATGATCCGCGGAGGCGATCACTCGTTCCGGCGGCCGGCGCCACGCGGCCGCGGCGAAGAAGGGGCGCCCGACATGGTGCCTTGAAGGGCGCGATGCACGGAGGTCTTTTCCGGATCATCCCGCGAATGCGACGGCGGTAGGGCGGTGCACGGGGGATGGAACGCGTGAAGGCGAGAGGTTCTGCCTCCCCACGCCGTGGCTGACGCGCGTCCGCCGCCACGCGTCACGCCCGGCGTCCTGCGCGCGCGCATCGGTCACGGCGAGGGCTTGACGACGACCACCTGCCCCCACGGCAGCGCGACCAGCGGATCGGGCCGGCCCTGGAAGTACGCCTCGAAGGCGCGGCGCACCCCCGCGTCGTGGTAGTCGTCGCCGACGATGATGCCGCCGGGGAGCAGGCGGGGGTGAAAGAACGCCAGCGCGTCGCGGGTGCTGGGCTCCAGGTCCAGGTCGACGTGGACGAACGAGAACCGCTCGTCCTCCAGCCCGCGCGCGGTATCCGGAAAGATCCCCGCGTGCAGGTGCACGGTGGGGTACGGCGCCAGCAGCGTCTCCACCGCCGCCCGGGGCGCGTGCACCGCGCCGAAGTGCCCGCGCAGCTCCGCCTCGCGGCCGCTGCCCGCCGAGGGCTCCGGCGGCGCCTGCAGCGTCTCGAAGACGTCGAACAGCCGCAGCGGCGCGTCGCCCTTGGCCTCGCAGATCAGCCGCGCCGTCCCCCCCGCGAACACGCCCGCCTCCGCCAGGGTGCCGCCAAGCCCGCGGACGGCGCGCGCGCAGGCCAGGATCTGCAGCGCGGCCGCGTCCTGCACCAGCAGCGGCGCCATCGTCCGCGTCTGCTGCACGAGCGCCAGGTCCGCGCGCGCCTGCGGCCCCAGCGTCTGCACCACGGTCGCGCCGCGCCGCGCCAGCCACGCGCGCAGAAGCCGGCCCTTGAGGCTGAGGTCGCTGGGCATGGAGGAGGGGATGGGGATCGGGAAGCGTGGCAGGTGTGGTTGGCCGAACCCGCGGATGGAGATCAACGCTTGCCGCCATGCAGTCCGCGCAGGCGGACTTTGCGAATTTCCAGCGGCGATTTCATTTGCTCCGGCGCGGGCGCGGCGATTCCCTGATCAGGTTCGCAATGACCGTCATTCGCTCCTGGAGGCGGACTCACGATCTACCTGATCAGGCGCCGCGATCGATGCCAACCGCCAGACCGGGGCGCCGCCGCACCAGGCGGCGTGACGGCGTGGCACCCGCGCAAGATGGCCGGCGCACCGGGCGCCGCACAAGCCCGCGCGCCTGCTGCCGTGCGGCCCCATCTGCCGAACCGGTCCTGGAGACGCCGAACCCTGCAGGGCGACCGCTGCAGGGTCCGGGGCGGCCTATTTCTTCGGGCCACTCGGAGGATTGTTGCCCCGCCCGCCGCCCGATGGATTGCCGGTGGTGCTCGGTCCGTTCGGTGGCCGGGGCGGATTGCCGCTCCTGCCGGACATGGGCGTATCTCCTTCAACCTCCCCGGAATCGACGGTGCATCAGGCGGGGGAGCGCACCGGATGCCGCGTTGGACGGATGCTGCAGGAATCATGCACTCCCAACGCGACGATTTCCATCTCATCGCACCAAGGTGAACAGAGTCATTGCGCGCCGCCGCCCGGGATGATACCTTCGGCACGATCCCGAACGGATCCCGAACCAGGGGTTCCGAATCCGCCTGCACCCTCAACCGCAACGAGGCCCGCCGTGTCCACTGCATCGCCGGCATCCGCCACCTCCGCCGTGGTCATCACCCCCGAAGCCCTGCTGGAGCACTGGCAGGGGCACCGCCGCCTGACGCGGCGCCTGATCGAGGCCTTTCCGGAGGACCAGCTCTTCACCTACTCCATCGGCGGCATGCGGCCGTTCGGCGCGCTGGCGCTGGAGATGGTCAGCATGGCGGCGCCGATGGTGCGCGGCGTGGTGACGGGCGAATGGAACACCTCGTGGAGCCGCGAGGAGCGCTCCAAGGACGAGATCCTGCGGATGTGGGACGAGGCGACGGAGGAGATCGACACCCTCTGGGCGCAGATCCCGGCGGAGCGCTTCCAGGAGAACATCGTGGCGTTCGGCCAGTACCCCGGGCCGGTGTACAGCCTGCTGCTGTACGTGATCGACAACGAGATCCACCACCGCGGGCAGGGCTACGTCTACCTGCGCGCCCTGGGTGTCGAGCCCCCGCCCTTCTACGAGCGCTGATTCCGGATCGAACCTGACGGTTCGGAAAGCGGGCTGTCTCACGCAGAGTCAGCAGAGTCAGCGGAGGAAAAGCTCTTCCCCTGACTCTGCTGACTCTGCTGACTCTGCGTGAGACCAGATCCGGGAAAAACACCTGTCATTCTGAGGGAGCGCCCGCGCCGAACCGACGGATGAGCACGGAGCCCGTGGCGCGACCGAAGAATCTCCCGCCCCTCGCGCCGAACCCGCCCCGGACATCGTCCGGGGAACTCATCGTGGCCGCGAGATCCTGCCGCCCAGCGTACAGATTCTTCGGTCGGCGCGCATGCTGGTGAGCGCGGCGGCAAGATCCGCGGGGCGCCTCCCTCAGAATGACAGTTCATCCGGATTCGGTATGAGACCATTTTCTTTCCGGCCTGTGCGCCGCCGCCTCGCGCAGGTACGCGGCGATCTCGGGATAGGGCTTGCCGGCGGCGTCGGCCTTTGCTTCGTGCACGTAGTGCTCGGCCCAGTCCAGCGGCGTGCCGTTCCAGGCGCGGTCGCGGATGCCGAGCGCGGCGCCCGCCTCCACCAGGACCTTCACCGCGTCGAGCGAGCCGGAGCTCACGGCGTGGTGAAGGGCCGTGGCGTGGGAGTAGATGTCGGTGCTGTACGCGTCCAGGTCCACGCCCAGAGCGAGCAGCCGACGCAGCGCCTCCGCCCTGCCGTGCAGCGCGGCGAGCGCCAGCGCCACCTGCCTGTCGTGCGCGCCCGCCGTCCGGGCGATGCGCGCGGCGTCGTCCCAGCGCTCCAGGCAGAGCGCCGCCGCCAGCGTGAGCGGCGCACCCCGCTCCACCAGGCGCGCCGCCGCCCCGAAGTTCCCGTTGATCAGCGCATCGTGGGTGATGGTCTCGCCCGGACGGGCGCCCGCGTCCAGCAGCGCGTCGATCAGCTCCAGCTGCACCCCGCACTGCCGCGCGATCCACGACCAGGCCACCAGCCGCAGCGCGTAGTCCAGCTGCTCCTGCAGCGTCTCCACCCGCTCCCGCTGCGCCGCGCGGATGACGGCGCGCGCCGCCTGCGCGGCGTTCGCCGGCAGCTGGCCGTTGCGCACCGGGTCCTCCGCCACGAACCACAGCAGGTACGGCCGCGCGAAGAACCCGTCCAGGGCATTGCCCACCTGGTCGCGCAGCCACGCCCCCGGCGCTTGCAGCCGCTCGCGCACGAGCTGCGGATGCTCGGCGAGGAGCCGCTCCAGCCGCGGCACGTCGCCGGCATCGATGGCGGCGACGGCTTCGCGAAACAGCGAGTCGAGCGTGTCCGCAACCACCATCGGGCTTCTCAGGCGCGGCGGTGGCGGCGCATCCAGCGCGCGGTGACCAGGCCCAGCAGCAGCGGCGGCAGCATCAGCACGATGGCCGCCAGCGCAACCGCCATCCACAGGCGCCCCGGCGGATATACGCTGACGGCGAAGTCCCAGCTCACGTAGCCGGGAACCCAGAGCGGCGCCGAGTAGACGGCGAGAAGCAGGATCCAGAGTGCGCCCAGGACCATGCCGCCGACGTTTCGCGTGCGCACAGGATCGAAGGGGAAGCTGACTCAGACGGCTCCGGCCGGGTGGCCGGGGCCGTCCGCGTCGGTGAGAAAGAATGCCCGCTCCCTGAGCGCGGGGCGGATGGGGCCCAGCCCGGCAAGATCGTCGTCGTTCTCAACCTCGCGCCAGAACGCCTCCTCGCTCTCCGCCGTCCCCAGCACCACCCACGGGGCGCCGAAGCGCGTCTGCGCGATCCACAGGTCGACGTAGACTCCGCCGGGCCCGTCCGCCAGCCCCCCGCCCGGCGGCCACGCCTGCATCTCGCCGACGAGGTGCGCGGTGTGGACCGCGGGGCAGTCCCGCGCCAGCACCCGGGCCTGGTAGCGTCCGATCAGCGCACGCCGCCTGGCGTCCGCGAGCTGCACGGCATGGTCATACTCCGCCGCGTCGGCGTTGCTGAAGCCGGGCTGCTCCACCCGCAGCAGCAGGTGATGCGGGCAGGCCTCGCCGTCGCCGTCCAGGCGGTAGAGGTCGAAGATCGTGAGCGGGATTCCCATCGACCGCGTCCTTTCCGCCGCCGCGCGCAGGCTCAGCAGGGGCCGCGATTCCCCGCAGCGAGCCAGGAGCAGGGACGATGGATGCCGGTGGGATGGCGAGCGTCACCGGCAGGTGTTCAGGAGGGCGAAACGGCGTCGCGTCCCAGGATGCTGCGGCAGTCGTCGCAGCGGAACAGTGAGATCCGCTGCGCGCACTCCCCGCACTGGAGCGTGCCGTTGTGCCGGTAGATCACGCCTCCGCAATCCGACTGGTACGTGTGCCGGACTGGATCCTCCACGCTGTCGCAGTTGGGGCATTCCAGCATCGCGGGCCTGGCCATTCGGTCCTCCTGGCGTGGTTCATTCCCGCAGCGGACGCGGCTACGTCGACGCGTCCGCCTCGGAGTAGAGGGCGGGGCCCTCCCACAGCCAGTTTGCCGCCAGGTGCCGCTCCTGGGCCGCGCTCTGGGTCCGGCCCAGAACATCGGGGTCCGCGCGGTCGATGCGGCTGCCCCCGATCGCGAGGTCGCCGTCCACCAGCGGCACGCCGGTGATGTCCAGCGGCCCGAACCAGCAGGTGCGCGCGAACTCCGCGAAGTCCATCGCCCGGGCACGGAGGCGAAAGTCCCGGAGCCGCCAGTGCAGCGCGAAGAGCCGCTCGCGCATGGCCTGGAGCTCGTCCCGCGGCCGGAGCACGGCCTCCGCGGCCAGCGCCCGCGCGCCGTCCGCATCCATCAGGCGCATGGCGCTCCACACGTCGTCGGGGTGCGACGGCTCGTCGTGCGGGGGGAGCTGGAACCGGCCCAGCGCCCACGCCAGCACGGCCAGCCCCTCCACGCGCCACACCGCATTCACCGCCGCCTGCGGGTCCAGGCGGCCGGGGGGTTCGCGCAGCATCTCGAGCTCGTCCGGTTCCAGCTCGTCCGCCAGGCCGGCCTGGTCCACCCAGGCGAGGAGGTCCTGGTGCATCCGCGTGGCGCCGGACTGGCCCGCGTACCGCTCCGCGACCCCACGTGCGCTCACGGCCGCCAGCGCCAGCGCCCTCCGCGCCACCCGCTCCGCCGACGGCGCCTCCGCCCCTTCCTCCTCGTCGTCCTCCCCGTTCTCGTCCTGCTCCGGCCGATCGTCCTCCGCCCCGGACCGCGCCGGAACGCGGACCGCGGCAATCACCGCGGGCCAGGCCGCCCGCGGGTCCTCGGCCGCGGCCCCCCCCGCGCCGAACAGCACCCGGCCCCGCGCATCGCGCAGCGCCGACGGCGTGAACACTACACCATCCAGCATCTCGGCGACCGCGTAGAGCACGTCCAGCCGCGGATCGCCGCCCGCATCCACCCACCCGGCCGGCTCCGGGTCCATCTGCACGGCCAGGCCGTAGCGGAACGTCGTCGGCAGCAGCACCGCGACGGTCTTGCGCTCCGTATGCGGAAAGCGGTCCAGGTACCCCCGCAGCCCGTTCATCTGCGTGGACCAGTTGGGCTCCGCGTGGTAGTCCGGATCGTAGTTGAAGGTGATCGTGCGCTTCTTCCACCACCTGCCGAAGGTGGCGACGGCCTGCCGCCAGTCCGCGTCCGCGCCGTCGATGCGCACCCCCGGGACGAGCTCGCGCAGGCGCCGGGCGACGGCGGGATGGTCCGCCGTGCGCGCGAGGAGCATGATGGGTTCGGCTGCCATGATCGCTTGCCAGTAAGAGTCTACCGCACCAGCACGCGGTAGCCGTGGGCGGGGATCTCCAGCGTCCCCGCCACGGCGAGGGTCACCGGCGCCTTGCTGAACCAGTCCGTGTACGCGCCGGGGCGCGGCAGTCCGCTGTACGCCGCCCGCGCCGGCCCGTCGCCGAAGTTGACGGCGACGAGCACGGTGTTCGCCCCGCGGGTGCGGGTGAAGGCGTAGACGCGGCCGCCGCCGTCCGTCCGCAGGCGGACCTGCGGCGCGCCCCAGGGCCCGTTCCACAGCGCCGGCTGCGTGTGCTTCAGCTCCAGCATGCTGGCGTAGAAGCCGTGGAGCGACGGGCCGTTCCAGTCCACCGTGTCCTTCTCGAAGAAGCGCAGCCGCTTGTTGAGGCTCACCTCCTGGCCGGTGTAGACAAGCGGGAAGGAGTTCTGAAACGTGGCGCTCAGCACGAATGCCGGGGCGTGGTTGGCGCCCATCCGCTCGAACTCCGTGCCCTGCCAGCTGTTCTCGTCGTGGTTGCTGGTGAACATCATGCGGTACGCGCCGCGCCCGTACAGGCTGTCCTGCTTCGCGAAGTACCGGTCCAGCTCCGCCGTGGACTTCTCCCCCCGGGCAATGTCGTTCATCAGGTGGTGCAGCTCCCAGGCGTACGAGGCGTGGAACCACTCGTGGAGACGGTGGTCTTCCGCCTCGGCCAGCAGGAACACGTCCGGACGCGCGGCCACCAGTTCCCGGCGGGCTTCCGCCCAGAAGTCGTACGGAATGCCCCACGCCACGTCCATGCGGAACCCGTCGATCCCCATTCGCTCCAGCCACCAGCGCATGTCGGCGATCATGGCCCGGCGCATCTGCGCGTTGCCGTAGTTCAGGTCCGCCACGTCCGTCCAGTCCGTCTCGCGCCCTTCGGCGTCCACGGGAAAGGAGATGGTGCCGTCGGCGCGGCGCGTGTACCAGTCCGGGTGCTGCGTGATCCAGGGATGGTCCCACGCGGTGTGGTTGGCCACCCAGTCCAGGATCACGTACATCCCCTGCGCGTGCGCCGCGTCCACGAAGCGCCGGAAGTCCGCCTCGGTGCCGTACTCGGGGTTGACGGCGGTGTAGTCGCGGATGGAGTAGTAGCTGCCCAGCCCGCCCTTGCGGTTCTCCTCGCCGATCGGCTGCACCGGCATGAGCCACAGGATGTCGACGCCCATCGACCGGAGCCGGGGCAGGTGCGGCTGCAGCGCGGCGAAGGTCCCCTCCGGCGTGTACTGCCGCACGTTCACCTCGTAGATGTTCGCGCTGCGCGTCCACGGCGGGTAGAACCCGGTGTCCGCCGGCGGCAGCGCGCCCGCGGCCGCCGTTCCGCGGCCGTGCGGCGAGGCCGCCGGGGCCGGCGCGGGGCTGGGCGGGGCCGCGCAGGCGGCGAGCGCGAGAACGGCGGTCAGGGAGAACAGGGCTCGCTTCATGGGTCCCGAGGCTGCGGGTGGTTCGGCTGCGCGGACGTGAATTTGTACATAATTCTAACAATTTCTGTGGCCGTCAAGCTCATCTCCCGCACCAGCCGCCATCCTGATGCCTCCCTCCCCTGAACTTCATGTCACACAGAGCAGCAGAGCAGCAGAGAACCGACAACGTTCCTCTGCTGCTCTGCTGCTCTGCGTGACATTGTTCTTTCTGGCGGTCAGCGGGGCCGGAAGTTCTCCACGAAGACGTAGGCGGTGATGATGGCGAACAGGACGCCGCCCATGGCCAGCACCGCCAGGTTCAGCGCGCTGCCGTGCACGCGCAGGGCGATGGTGCCCACCACGCTGCCGTCATCCCGCCCGAAGCGCACGCGCAGCACGGAGAGCGCGTTCAGGATGAAGGCCGCCGCCACCCCGCCGATCACCAGCACCGGGTGCACCAGCGCATCGGGCCGGTCCACGCCCAGCAGCCCGGTCGACACCAGGAGGATCGCGGGAAGCAGCAGGACGAACCCCGCCGCCGCGGTACGCGCGTCTCTGTTCATGGCTCCCTCCGTCGGGAATGTGGCCGATTCGCTGCCGGCCGTGCGCCGCGCGCCGAGCAGCGCGCCCAGCCCCGGCAGGCTGGTGACCAGGATGGGGATGAGGGGCGTGTGAAGGTTCTGCACCGCCACGAACGCCGCCGCCGCGAAGCCCAGCAGCCCGCCTGCCGCCGCGCCGCGCGTGCGATCGCGCGGGAGCAGCCGCAGCCGCGCCGCGAGCCGCACCGCGCCGGCCGTCGCCAGCGCCCCGCCGGCGACCGCGCCCGCGAACAGCCCCCGCTCCCCGAAGGCGTTGCCCAGGATGGAGCCCACCACGGCGCCCACGCCCGCCAGGGCCCAGGTCAGCACCACCAGCCTCGCTCCCCTGATCATGCGTCGCCCTTTCTCGCCTGGTACGTCCGCACCCGCTGCCGCAGAGGGCATGCCAAGAGCTTTACTATACAAAGCAAAAGTTCGCCGAGCAACAGAAATTTCCTCGGAAGCAAGAACGAGAGGACGCAGGGGATTCCGAAGATCCTCCGCGTCCTCTCTCCTCCACGTCCTCTGCGCGAAAACGCGTTCAGGGACGCAGCCCGAACCCGATCGTCAGGGCCATGGGGTCCCGGTGCCGCACCCCGCGCGACTCGAACTCCAGCCGCGCGACCAGGGGCGTGTGCAGGACGGGATAGTCCACGCGCACCCGCGGGGTGACCGCAAGGCCGTCGCCGGTGATCAGGTACGCCGGGTCCCACTGCAGCGAGCAGGGGGGCCGTTCACCGCAGCCGACGAACATGATGGGGAACCCGATCATCACGCCGCCCTGCGTCCATGCGTCCGGGGCGTCGCGCACCTGGCGGTAGCCCACCGTCACCCCGCCCGCCAGCGGGCGGATCGGGCGAATGAAGTACCCCGCCCGCGCGTCCCACATCCGCACCCCGTCGGAGATCCCGTAGCGGTCCACCCGCGCCTCGGCATAGACGCCGCGGACCATGACTTCCACGCTGCCGGAGTGCGCCACCCCGCCCCGCCAGTCGCCCGTCACGGCAAAGCCGCCCGTGCCGTACACCGCGGCGTAGCTTCTCCACGGCCCGGGCCGCAGATCCTCCCCGGCGCACGCCGGCTCCTCGCCCGTGAACACCAGGACGGAGGGCGCGACGATGAACCAGAAGAAGAGCCGCGCCAGTCCAGCGTCCAGATGGCGCGCCACGCGCTCGGCCGGCTCCGCGTCGCAGCCGCGGGAAGGTTCCTGGCCCGGCGCCGGCGCTGCGGAGGCCAGCAGGAGGGCGGTGCAGATCGACAGGACGCGAAGGTGGCATCGGGTACGCACGTCGCCTCCGGGGTGGGAAAACCCGCGCGGCAGGGAGGGCGGCCGCACGCGGAGAACGCCGGAAGGGCCGCGCGTGATACACCCGGGAGGTGCATTCGCCCCTCCCCCGGCGGCACCCGCGCGGTCAGCGGTTCGCGGGGGCGATGTCGATGGCGATCTTGCGCCATCCGCCCTGCCGGAACCGCACCACGCTCAGCATGCAGCGGGTCGCGTGGCCGGCCAGGATCGCCAGCCAGATGTGCAGGGGCTGCAGCGTCCCCGTCTGCTGGACCACGAAGCAGATCCCCAGCGGGATGACCACCTGCGAGACGATGGAGATGTAGAGCGGGCCCTTGGTGTCCCCCGTGCCCTGCAGCCCGCCGGTGTAGGTGAGGGCGACCGCGATCAGCAGGCCGGACACGCTCAGCACCCGCAGCAGCTGCACGCCGATGTCCACCACGCCGGGCTCGTCCATGCCGAACACCGCCAGCAGCTGGCGGGGGAGGAAGAGGAAGAAGAGGCCCACCGTCCCCGCGCCCAGCAGGGCGATGCGGGCGGCCACGTGCACCGCCTCGTCGGCGCGGTCCGCGTGCCCGGCGCCCAGGTTCTGCCCCGCCACCGCCGCCGCGGCACCCATCAGCCCCACCGACGTCCAGGTGATGAGGGCGAAGAGCTGCCCGTACGAGACCGCGTACGCCGCCTGCGCCGCCGCGCTCTGCGCCAGGGAGCCGATGAACGCCAGCAGCAGCAGCCCGCCGATGTTCATGGCGATCCCCTGGATGCCGGCCGGCAGCCCGAAGCGGAAGAGCGAGCGGATGATTCCCCAGTCCGGCGCCAGCCCGTGCCGGTGCGGGAACGAGACCACCCACCCGCCGTGCCACAGCCTCCACAGCGAGTAGACCGCGAGCAGCCCCGACGCGATCGCCGTCCCCATCGCCGAGCCCGCCGTGCCGAACGCCGGGATGGGCCCCAGGCCGCGGATGAGGACGATGTTGAGCGCGATGTTCATCAGCGTGAGGGCGATCCCCAGCACCATGGGCGTGCGCGCGTCGCCGGCGGAGCGCAGCGCGCCGCTGGTCATGAAGAAGATCAGCATCCCGCTGCTGAAGATCATGGAGATGCGCAGGAAGGGAAGCGCCTGCTCCTGGACGGCGGGGGTGGCGTTCACCAGCTGCAGCAGCGACGGCGCCGCGAAGTACCCCACCGGCGCCAGGATCCCCAGCGAGATGAAGATGGCGGTGAGGAACGCCTGGTAGACGGTGCGGTCCGCCCTGTCCTCGTCGCCCGCGCCCACGAAGCGGGCCACCAGCACGCTCATGCCGGTGAACACCGACATGATGAAGACGATGATGACGATCCAGATCTGGTTGGCCACGCCGATCCCCGCGTTGGCGGTGAAGCCGACGAAGCGGCCCACCAGCACGTGGTCCACGATCCCCTGCAGTCCGCCGAAGATGTTGGTGAGCATGGTGGGCCAGGCCAGCTTCCACACGGCGGGCCCCAGCGGCCCCTCCACGATGGAGCGGTCGTAGCGCGTGCGCGCCGGGCCCGCGGCGGGCGCCGGCGGCGGGGGCGCGGCGATGGGCTCGGTTACGTCGGGCGCCAGGGTGGCGGCGGGG
>DATAAG010000833.1:0-2696 GCA_036260235.1 Longimicrobium sp. | reverse complement strand
CGGCCCTCCCCCACAAACTGCGTGGGGAGGGAGAACGGCACCAGCCTGCCGAAGCGCGTTGGAAGTTCTCCCCCTCTCCCGCGGAGCGGGGGAGGGGGTCGGGGGGAGGGGGCCCCTGCGGGCGCAGTGAGATGTCCACCGGCGCACCCCGCAGTTCTCCCCCTCTCCGCGAGGAACGAGCGGGGAGGGGGCCGGGGGGAGGGGCCCCCCCGCGGGCGCAGCGAGATGCCCGTCGACGCACCCCATCATCCCGTCGTCTGCTCTTCACTAACGCACTAACGCACTCACGCACTCACGCACTTCCACACTCCTCCATGAACCCGACCGTCTTCATCATCGACGACGACCCGGACCAGGTGGCGCTGGTGACGGCGCAGATCGAGCGCGGGCGCCGCTTCGCCACCAAGGGGTTCACCCGGGCCGAGGGCGCGCTGGAGGAGATCCGCGCCGACCCGCCCGACGCCGTGGTCTGCGACCTGGTGATGCCGGGGATGGACGGCATCGCCTTCGTGCGGCGGGTGCGCGAGATCGACGGGTCCATGCCCATCATCATCGCCACGGCGCGCGGCACGGAGGGGGACGCGGAGCGGGCGCTGGAGGCAGGGGCCACCGACTTCGTCACCAAGCCGATCGAGCCGCGCGCGCTGGAGACCCGCATCCGCCGCGCGCTGGAGCAGGCGCCCAAGGAAGAGCTGCTGCAGTCCTTCACGCAGGCCAAGTTCGACCCCCACGCCATCATCGGCCGGCACCCGCTCATCCAGCAGGTGCGCGAGTTCATCGCCAGCGTGGGCTCCGTTCCGCAGGTCTCCGCGCTCCTCCTGGGCGAGTCGGGGACAGGGAAGAACCTGGTGGCGCGCGCCATCCACGCCGCCAGCCGGGCGGCCGGCTACCGCTTCGTGGAGGTGAACTGCGCGGCGATCCCCGCCACCCTGCTGGAGGCGGAGCTCTTCGGCCACGAGAAGGGGGCGTTCACCGACGCGCGGCAGGCCAAGAAGGGGCTGGTGGAGGTGGCGGACGGGGGAACGCTCTTTCTGGACGAGATCGGCTCCATGCCGCTGGAGATGCAGGCCAAGCTCCTTTCCTTCCTGGAAAGCCGCACCTTCCGGCGCATCGGCGCCACGCGGGAACAGTCGGTGACGCTGCGGGTGGTCGCGGCGACGAACGTCGATCTGGCCTCCGAGGTCGCGCGCGGCGGGTTCCGGGAGGACCTGTACTACCGGCTGAACGTGGCCAGCCAGGTGCTGCCGCCGCTGCGCGCCATCCGCAGCGACATCCCGGAGATCGCCCGCCACTTCGTGAAGCGCGCGGCGGAGTACTTCGCCAAGCCGGTGCCGGAGATCGAGCCGGAGAGCGAGGAGCGGCTGCAGCGCTACGACTGGCCGGGGAACGCGCGCGAGCTGCGCAACGTGATCGAGCGGTCGATGATCTTCTCACGCGGGCCGCGGCTGCGGATCGTGGAGCTGGCGCCCTTCGCCGCGCCGGCGGCCGCGCAGGCGCCGCCGGACGGGGTGGTGATGCCGCGCGGCCTCACGCTGGACGAGGTGGAGGCGCGCTACATCGACGAGACGCTGCGCGAGCTGGGCGGCAACGTGAGCGCGGCGGCGGACCGGCTGGGCGTCTCGCGCAAGGTGCTGTGGCAGCGCCGCAAGCGCCACGGCCTGCTCACCGGGAGGGAGTAGGTGGCGCCGCCGCGCGGCCGCCCCGGGGCGCCTTCCGACGCCGCGGCGGAGCTGGAGCGCATCCGGGCGCGGCTGGAGGAGGCGGAGCGCTCCAGCGAGGAGAAGACGCGCTTCATCCGCCACGTGAGCCACGAGTTCCGCACCCCCCTCAGCTCCATCATCGGCTTCGCGGCGCTGCTGCAGCGCGAGGGCGAGACGCTGGGGCCGGAGGTCCGCGCGGAGTATCTCGAAATCGTCCTGCGCAACGCGCGGCACCTGCTGCACGTGGTCAACGACCTGCTCAACATCTCCAAGGTCGAGGCGGGAAAGCTGGAGGTGACGCTGGCGCCCGTCCGCGTGCCCGACGTGGTCGCCGCGGTGCTGACGGCGCTCCGGCCGCAGGCGGAGGAGCGGGAGATCCGGCTGCGGCTGGAGGACGGCGGGGCGCCGCCGGCGCTGGCGGATTCGGGGCGGCTGCGGCAGGTGCTCTTCAACCTGCTGGAGAACGCCATCAAGTACTCGCCGCCCGGGGCCGAGGTGGTGGTGCGGTCCCGCGGGGCGGACGGGGAGGTGCGGGTGGAGGTGGAGGACCGCGGCCCCGGCATCTCCCGGCGGGACCAGGCGCGGCTGTTCAAGGAGTTCTCGCGCGTGAATCCGCCGGGCACGCGCGTCGTGGGCGCGGGGCTGGGGCTGGCGCTGTCGCGGATGATGACGGAGGCCATGCGCGGCCGGATTGGCGTGGTGTCCGCGCCGGGGCGGGGAAGCACCTTCTGGGTGGTGCTTCCCGCGGCCGCGGCTCCCGCGGCCGCGGGCCCGGCGCCCGCGCGCGCCGCCCCGCCGCGGCGGCGGACGGAGACGGTCGCCGTGGTGGACGACGACCCGGACATCCGCGCCTTCGCCACGGCCGTGCTGCAGCGGGCCGGGTACGGCGCCGTCGCGGACGACGGGCAGCCGGGTCTGGGCGCGCGGCTGGCGCGGGCCCGGCCCTCGCTGGTGCTGCTGGACATGCACCTGGGCGGACGCAGCGGCCGCGGGGGG
>DATAAG010000832.1:0-1778 GCA_036260235.1 Longimicrobium sp. | reverse complement strand
TACAACATCCCCGCCGCGCTGCGCCTCACCGGCGCGCTCGACACCGCGGCGCTGGAGCGGAGCCTGGGCGAGATCGTCCGCCGCCACGAGTCGCTGCGGACCGTCTTCCGCGAGGTGGACGGAGGCGCGGTGCAGGTGATCACGCCTTTCAGCGGGTTCGTCCTGCCGGTGGAGGACCTGTCGGGGCTCCACGAGACGGATCGCGAGGCGGAGGTGCGGCGGCGCGCGCGGGAGGATGCGGCGCGTCCGTTCGACCTGGCCGAGGGCCCGCTCGTCCGCGCCGCGCTGCTCCGGGTGGCGGACGAGGAGCACGTCCTGTTGCTCTGCATCCACCACATCGTCAGCGACGGGTGGAGCAGCGGCGTCCTCCGGCGCGAGCTGGGCGTGCTGTACGCCGCCTTCGCGCGCGGCGAGGGAGATCCGCTCCCGCCACTGCCCGTGCAGTACGGGGATTTCGCCGTGTGGCAGCGCGATCAGCTGCGGGGCGAGGCGCTCGACGGCCAGGTCGGCTACTGGAGGGAGCGGCTGGCGGGCGCGCCGGCGTTGCTGGAGCTGCCGACGGACCGGCCCCGGCCGCCGGTGCAGTCGCACCGCGGCGCGCGGGAGGGGTTCGACCTGCCGCGCGGGCTGCTCGACCGTCTCCAGGCGCTGGGCCGCGGCGAGGGCGCCACGCTGTACATGGTGATGCTGGGCGCCTTCCAGCTGCTGCTGTCGAAGTACAGCGGGAGCGAGGACATCGTCGTGGGCAGCCCCATCGCGGGGCGGACGAGGAAGGAGGTGGAGGAGCTGATCGGCTTCTTCGCCAACACGCTGGTGCTGCGGACCGATCTCGGTGGGGACCCCACCTTCCGCGAGCTGCTGGGGCGCGTGCGCGAGGGGACGCTGGGCGCGTACGAGCACCAGGAGGTGCCGTTCGAGCGGCTGGTGGCCGAGCTGCAGCCCGAGCGCTCCCTGAGCCACGCGCCGCTCTTCCAGGTGATGTTCGCGCTGCAGAACGGCGAGCGCTCCGGCTTCGGCCTCGCGGGGCTGCGGATGGAGGGGGCGGTCGCGGAGCTGGAGACCACCCGGTTCGACCTGGGGCTCACCGCCATTCCGCACGACGGCGGCGTCCGCGGCGTGCTGGAGTACAGCACCGACCTCTTCGACCGCTCCACCGTCCGGAGGATGCTGGGGCACCTGGAGCGGGTGCTGGAGCAGGTCGCGGCCCGGCCGGAGGCGCGCCTCTCGGAGCTGGAGCTGCTCTCGGCGGAAGAGCGCGGCCTGGTGGTGGATGCCTGGAACCGCACGCAGCGCGGACATTCCGACCCGCCGGCCCACGCGCTCTTCGCCGAGTGGGCGCGCCGTGCTCCGGAGGCCGTCGCCCTCCTGGACGGCCGGGAGGCCGTGACCTATGGCGCGCTGGACCGGCGTGCGGCGGTCCTCGCCCGGCGCCTGCGTGACCTGGGCGTCGGGCCCGAGACCCCGGTGGGCCTGTGCATGGAGCGCACGCCCGAGCTGCTGGTGGGGGTGCTGGGGATCTGGAAGGCGGGCGGCGCCTACGTCCCCCTCGATCCGGGGTACCCGGCGGAGCGGCTGGGATGGATCATCACCGATGCGGCGCTTCCGGTGGTGGTCGCCACGGCGGGCACGGCCGCGGCGCTGCCGGAGCACGGAGCCACCCTGGTGCGGGTGGACCAGCTTCCGGACACGGAGGCGGCGGAGGAGGTGCCCGCGTCCGACGCGAGCCTGGCGTACGTCATCTACACGTCGGGGAGCACGGGCCGCCCCAAGGGGGTGCT
>DATAAG010000831.1:0-9098 GCA_036260235.1 Longimicrobium sp. | reverse complement strand
GAGTTGCGCACGTCCACCAGCTCCGCGCCGGCGGCGAGCATCGCCTCCAGCTCGTCCGGCTGCACGTCCGGCACCTGGCCGGCGCGCCCCTCCGCCGCGATCGCCTGCTCCACGGCGCCGGCGGCGAACCAGCCGGCGCAGCGGTCCAGCCCGATCATCGCCAGGTCGCGCGCGGCGGCCTCCATCCGCGTTGCGTCCGCCCCCTCCGGCGCGACCAGGCAGAAGTCGCGGTCGTACGGAAGCACGGAGCCGGCCCAGGTGGTGAAGCTCTTCCCCAGCGGCACGCTGAGCGTCCCCGGCACGTGCCGCCGGGCAAACTCCGCGGCGGGGCGGGCATCCACCACGGGAACGCCCCCGCGCAGCACCGTCACGAGGTCGGCGTCGTTCAGGCGGGGCGGGCGCGGCAGGGCGCCCATCACGCGCGGACCCTCGCGGTTCATCCGCTTCATCTCCGCGAAGTACATGGGCGGCTCCGGCTGCCCGGCCAGCACCTCGCGCACGAACGCCTCCTCGTCCGTCTCCGCCAGCCCCGTGTTGAACAGCTTCTCGTACCCCAGCGTGGTGGTGGGGACGGCGCCCAGCGACTTGCCGCAGGCGGAGCCTGCCCCGTGGCCGGGCCACAGCTGCACCCACTCCGGCAGCGCGGCCTTGAAGCGCTGCAGCGCGCGGAAGAGGGCGCGGGCGCCCTGCTCCATCGTCCCGGACTGGCGGACGGCGCGCTCCAGCAGGTCCGGCCGCCCGACGGCGCCCACGAAGACGAAGTCGCCGGTAAAGACGCCCATCGGCCGGTCCGCCGCGACGGTGTCGGTGACGACGAAGCACAGGTGCTCGGGGGTGTGCCCGGGCGTGTGCATCACCTCCACCCGCACGTTGCCCACGCGAAAGCTGTCGCCGTCGCGCAGCAGGGTGGCTCCGCCGTCTCTCGCGTACTCGTACTGCCACTCCGGCCCGCCTTCGGCGCTGAGCAGGACCTGCGCGCCGGTGGCCGCCACCAGCTCGCGGGCGCCGGAGACGAAGTCGGCGTGGATGTGGGTCTCGGTGACGTGGGTCACGCGCAGCCCTTCGCGCTTCGCGGTCTCCAGGTACGGGGCCACGTCGCGTGACGGATCGACGACCAGCGCCTCGCCGGTGGCGGCGCAGCCCAGCAGGTAGCTGGCCTGGGCGAGCTGGTCGTCGTAGAAGCGCTGCAGGAACATGGGTCGATGTGCTGGATGGAGAACGCACGTGCCGGCGGTGATTCGCCGCGCATACGCTAGCGCACGAAGGGCATCCGGGCAATCGGCGGAGACGGATGCGGCGCGATCCGGCGGCCGTTCACGCACCGTCCGGCCGCAGCGGGAGGACGCGCATCACCCGCGGCTCAGGGTCCGGACGGCTTGCTCCAGTGCGCTCTGGAGTCGATCCGGCGCACCGCATCCCGCCCAAAAAATTCTCATGGCCCCCTGCCGCGCTTCCATCCCTCTGCCGTTTCCGACAGCCCTCGCCGGCTCGTGCCTCGTCGGCCAGCGCGCCATGCCGTCGGCTGGACCGTGGAAGCAGAGAAAACGGCACGAGAAAACTCCGTTGACTCTGCTGACTCTGTGTGAGGCCTGTTCTTTTAGGCGGATTCGGTCTCAGGGGCAGCCGGCGGGGCGGACGAGCGTCGAGTACTCGTTGTCGAAGCGGATGATCGCGCGGTTTACCGGGCTGATGCGAAAGGTGCCGCCGTAGTTCTCCTCCTCCACCTCCACCACCAGCACCGGGCAGGCGGCGCCGTCCAGCGCGCGTGCAGTCTCCTCGCCGGTCACCGTGACGCGCATCTCGCTCAGCTCGCCGTAGTCCGTCACCACGGGGAGCACGGCCCGGTAGCCGGTACGCAGCGGGAGCGCGCGCAGCAGCAGGTCCACCACGACGTAGAACACGGGCTCGGCCAGCGCGACCTCGCTGGTCGTGGAGTCGCGGTCGGTGGTGGAGTCGAAGTCGGCGGGGTCGAAGTCGTCGGAGCGGGGGAGCGCGGTGACGCGCACGTTCCCCGGGCCAAAGTGCAGGTCGTGGGGGGTGTCTCCCCGCGTGTGGGCGGAGATCGGCAGGAGGGTGCTCCAGTGCAGGTGCGCCGAATCGGCCACGAAGGCGTCCGGGTAGCCTTCGATGAACAGCCGCTGTACGTGCACCACGCGCCGCACCCCGTCCACGACGTGTGTGCGCGTTTCCATGACGCCGTACCCGACCACCAGGGTGTCGCCCTCCCGCCCTTCCAGGATGGCCACGGAGTCGGTGCGGGGGGCGATGAAGGTGGTGTCCAGCGGCGTCCCCGGCTGGATGCGCTCCGGCTGAGCGAGCGCGGCGGTGGGGAGCGCCAGGACGGCGGCGAGCGCGATGGAGCGGGCGACGTGCATGATGATCGACCGGACGAGGGTTCACGCGGAGGCGGGCGGGCCGGGAGGCTGCTGGCCGCAGTCGTCGTACATCAGCTGCTGGCTCAGGCAGACGGTCTGCGCGGGGATCAGGTTGCCGTCGCCATCATAGCACAGCTGCAGCATCCAGCCGAACACGTCACCGGGCCACTTCGCGGGCCAGTTCGAGGACGGCGGCAGCGTCGCCGCGGAGGCGCCGAGGGCAGCGGCCAGGTCCAGGATCTCGCCGTGGTGCCAACAAACCAGGACGTTGCTGTCGTCATACTTGCCGTGCGTCAGCAGGTCGTCGGCCACTTTCGGGTAGTCCTCGTCCGCGTGCTTGTCGTTGATGGACAGCCCCAGCGTGTGCGCCAGCGGCTCCAGCGTAAGGCGCGGCCGGTGGCTCCTGTCCGTATCAGCGGTGGCGAAGAGGTAGTCCAGCTTCAGCGTGTCGCCGTTGATCGCGTAGTTTTGGAAGTAGGCGACGTACGCCTGCGCGCGCGCCTGCCCGGCCGGCGAAAGGCCGGTCCCGCTGTCGGGCTTCTCCGCGTGGCGGATGAGCAGAACGTTGGCGTTGCTGGGCATGGACGCGCTTCGGATGAACGACGGGCGGGGGACCTCAAGGGATGCGCAGACGAGCATCAGGGTAGCGCGGGGAGGGCGGATCGGCAATTCGCGCGGGGCTGGCCGGTACCGGGCGTGCGACGTATGTTTCCGTCCAGGTCGTCTGATCCGCCCTTCCCGTCTCCCATCCCAGCCGCATCCATCCCCCACCGTCCTGATCGACGGCGCGACCCCGCACATCCACACCTTCCATCCCGCTCCATCCATGACACTCCTTCGCGCCGCCGCCGCCCTGGCCTGCCTGCTCGCGTCCGCCCTTCCGCTGCGGGCGCAGATTCCGTCCCCCGCGCAGGAGGGCGCCGTGCGCGTGTTCCTGCAGTGCAGCGGCTTCTACTGCGAGCCGGATTACTACCAGACGGAGATCGCGTTCGTGACGCACGTGCGCGACCGCAGCGACGCCGACGTGCACGTGCTGATCTCTCCCGAGGCCACCGCGGCGGGAGGGACGGCGTACACGCTGGCGTTCCTGGGCCAGGGCCGCTTCGCGGGCGACACGCTCACCCTGCGGCACACGTCGGAGCCCGGCGCGTCGGAAGACGCGCGGCGGCAGGGGCTGGCGCAGGTGATCAAGCTGGGGCTGGTGCGCTACGTGGCGCAGACGCCGCAGGGGGCGCGGCTCACGGTGTCGTACGCCGCGCCCCGGCAGACCGCGGCCGCCACGCCGGAGCGCGACCCGTGGAACCACTGGAGCTTTCAGCTGCGCGGCCACGGGTTCTTCAACGGCGAGCAGACGTACCGCAGCCGCTCCATGCTGGGCACGGTGAGCGCCAGCCGCACGACCGAACGGTGGAAGCTGCGCCTGTCGGTGAACGCCAGCGAGGACCACACCCGGTTCGAGGTGGACTCCGCCACCGTCCTCACCAGCACGCAGACCAGCCGCAGCGTCAATGGGCTGCTGGTGCGCAGCCTGGGGGCGCACCTTTCCGCGGGGGTGACGGCGTCCGCGTCGCGAAGCTCGTTCTTCAACCAGGACATGGCGCTGCGCATCGCCCCCGCGGTGGAGTACAACCTGTACCCGTACGCGGAGTCCACCCGCCGGCAGCTCACCTTTCGCTACTCGGTTGGGCCGGTGGCGTACGACTACGACCAGGAGACCATCTTCGAGCGCACCTCGGAGACGCGGGTGCAGCAGGCGCTGGTGGGCAGCCTGGTGGCCCGGCAGCCGTGGGGGAGCGTCAACGTGTCGGCGGAGGCGGCCAGCTTTCTCCGCAACTTCGAGCAGAACCGCCTGCAGATCGGCGGGGGCGTGGAGCTGAACCTGGTCCGCGGCCTTTCGCTGAACGTGGACGGCTGGTACGAGCGGCTGCGCGACCAGCTGTATCTGCCCGCGGGCGAGGCGACGGAGGAGGAGATCCTGCTGCGGCGGCGCCAGCTGGCCACAGGGTTCCAGTACTTTGCCGCGATGGGCCTCTCCTATACCTTCGGCTCCCGCTTCCGCACGGTGGTGAACTCGCGGTTCCCCAACGCGGTCAACTGAGCCGCGGCCGGGGGCGGACCAGCATCATCAGATCAGGGCCGGCCGCACGACCAGCATCACCTGGAGCCCGCGGCCGGACAGATCGATCGAGGGAATCGCGGCCATCGTGACCAGAGACTGAAGGTCGCCGCAACGACTGCACGCTGTCCGCCTTCGCGGACACGGCGCGGGCGCCTCCCTGCCCCGGAGCACGCATCCCGCGCGCGCCGGGGCGCGTTGCGTACGCCTCTGACGCGTCCATGCCCGCGAAGCCGTCAACACGGCTTGGAATCTCGCGCCGCGGCGACTATATCTCTCCGCCGGCGCTGCTCTGGCGCCGCTTCCGCACCTCCCTCCCGATTCATGTCCGACCTCCAGGACCGGATCTCCGGGCTCTCGTCCGCCAGGCGGGCGCTGCTGGAACGGCTGCATCTCGCGCGGCCGGCCGCGGAGCGCGCCCCGGTCCCGCGCCGGCCGGACGCCGCCGCGCCGCTGTCGTGGGAGCAGCGGCGTCTGTGGTTCATGCACCGCCTGGCGCCGGAGGGCGGCGCGTACACCATCCCCACCGCCTTTCGCCTGGCCGGCCCGCTGGACCAGCGGGCGATGGTGTCCGCGCTTCGCCGACTGGTGGAGCGGCACGAGGCGCTGCGACTGGCCTTTCGCGAGGTGGACGGCGAGCCGGTGCAGGAGCCGGGGCCGGCGGAGCGGGTGCGGATCGCGGTGCAGGATCTCCGCGCGTCGGCGGCGGATGCGGACGCGCGGCTGGCGGAGCTCTTCGCGCGCGGCTTCGACCTGATGCGGGAGCCGCCGTTCCGCGCCCTCCTCCTCCGCACGGCGGACGACGAGCACGTGCTGGCGACGGCGGTGCACCACGTGGCGGGGGACGGCGCGACGACGGGGCTGCTGCTGCGCGAGCTTTCCGCCCTCTACACGGCGGAGGTGGAGGGGCGCGATCCGGCCCTCCCCGCTCCGCCGCTGCAGCTTCCCGACTACGCGGTCTGGCAGCGCGAACGCGAGGTCGACGCGGCGGCGGTGGAGTGGTGGCGCGAGACGCTGGCCGGCGCGCCGCACGTGCTGGAGGTGCCGCCGGACCGCCCCCGCCCCGCCGCGCAGTCGTTCGCCGGGAGCCGGCTGGTGTGGACGCTGGGGGCCCCGCTCTCCGCGCGGGTGCGGGCGCTGGCGGAGGCGGAGCAGGCCACGCGCTTCTCGGTGCTGCTGGCCGCGGCCGCCGCGGTGCTGCACCGCGCCACGGGCGAGGACGACCTGCTGATCGGCACCGCGGTGGCGAACCGCGACGCGCCGGGCGCGGAGGCGGCGGCGGGGTTCTTCGCCAACACGGTGCCGCTGCGGGTGCGGGTGGATGCGGAGGCGACGGCGCGGGAGCTGATCGCACGCGCGCGGACGGCGGTGGCGGGGGCGCAGGACCACGCGCGCGTGCCGTTCGACCGCATCGTGCAGGCGGCCGGCGTGCGGCGGGACCCGGGCCGGCCGCCGCTGGTGCAGGTGATGGTCTCGCTCGATCCCGAGGAGGACGGTCTGCTGCGGCTCCCCGGGATCGATGCCACGCGGCTGGAGGTGGACACCGGCGCCGCCACGTTCGACCTGCTGATGAACCTGGTGGACGGCCACGCCGGCATCCGCGGCGAGATCCTCTATCCCACCCGGCTGTACGACGCGGCGACCATCCGCCGGCTGGGGGACCGCTTCGCCGCCGCGCTCGGTGCGTTCGCCGCGGACCCCGCGGTGCCGCTGGGCGGGCTGCGGCTGGTGGACGAGGACGAGCGGCGTGCAATCCTCGCCCGCGGCCGCGGCGGGGAGGTGCCGGCGGACGGATGCCTGCACCGGCTGTTCGAGGCGCAGGCGCGGGCGACGCCGGACGCGCCGGCGGTGTGGTGGGCGGACCAGGAGGTCTCGTACGCGGAGCTGAACCGTCGCGCCAACCGCGTCGCGCATCCCCTGGTTGCGCGGGGGATCGGCCCGGAGGCGCGGGTGGGCGTGCTGATGGAGCGCACCCCGGCGCTGATCGCGGCGATGCTGGGCGTGCTGAAGGCGGGCGCGGCGTACGTGCCGCTGGACCCGCGCAACCCGCCCGCGCGCCTGGCCGCGATGGTGCGCGCGTCCGGCGCCGGTGTGGTGCTCGTCGGTCGGGCGCACGCCGAAGTGCTGGAGGGCGTGGCGGAGATCGCCGTCGAGTCGATCCCCGCCGCGCCGGGGACGGAGCACGATCCGGCGGCCGCCGTCCATCCCGCGAACCTGGCGTACGTCCTCTTCACCTCCGGCTCCACCGGCGGGCCCAAGGGGGTGGAGGTGAGCCACGGCAGCGTCTTCGCGTTCATCCACGTGCTGCGCGCCCTCCTCGCGCCCGACGAGCGCGCGCCGAGGCTGGCCTCCAGCTCCATCGGCTTCGACGTCTCGGTGGCGGAGATCTGGGGCGCCCTCTGCTCCGGCGCGCCCGTCGTGCTCGCGGATGCGCCGCTCGCCCCTCTCCCCGCCGCGCGTCCCGTGCGCACCGCCATCATGGTGCCCACGCTCGCCGCGGGCCGCCTGGCGGAGGACGCGATGCCGCCCGGGCTGCGGACGCTGCTCGTGGGCGGTGAGACGCTGACGCCCGCGCTCGTCCGCGACCTCCACGAGGCCCTCCCCGCGCTCCGCATCGTCAACATCTACGGTCCCACGGAAGCCACCGTCTACGCCACCTGCGAGGAGGTGCCGCGGAGCGCGGAGCGGATCGGGATCGGCACGGCGGTGGCGGGCGCGCGCGCGTACGTGCTGGACGCGCGGCTGCGCCTGGCCGGCATCGGCGAGCCGGGGGAGCTCTGGCTGGCGGGCGCGGGGCTGGCGCGCGGATACGCGGCGCGGCCGGGGCTCACGGCGGAGCGCTTCGTCCCCGACCCCTTCGGCCCGGCGGGGGCGCGGATGTACCGCACGCTGGACCGTGCGCGCCTGCGCGGCGACGGCACGCTGGAGTTCCTGGGCCGCGCGGACGCGCAGGTGAAGGTGCGCGGCGTCCGCATCGAGCCCGGCGAGGTGGAGGCCGCCCTCCGCGCCCATCCCGCCGTCCGCGAGGCCGCCGTCGGCGCCCACGGGGACGGCGAGCGGCGTGCGCTGGCCGCCTGGTTCACGGCGCAGGATGGAATCGACCCGCCGTCCTCCACCGAACTGCGCGCCTTCCTCCAGGCGCGGCTGCCGGAGGCGATGGTGCCGGCATCCTTCGTCCGGCTCGACGCGCTCCCCCGCACCCCCTCCGGCAAGCTGGACCGCCGCGCCCTTCCCGCCCCCGCGCCGCTGGACGCGGACGATGCGCGCGGGCACGTGCCCCCGCGGACGGCGCTGGAGGAGGCGATCGCCGCCGCGTGGCGCGAGGTGCTGGACGTGCCGCGCGTGGGCGTGCACGACGACTTCTTCGCGCTGGGCGGCAACTCGCTGGCAGCGCTGCGGCTGCTGGCGCGCGTCCGCCAGGCCGTGGGCGCGGAGCTGCCGGTGGCGGCGCTGCTGCAGGGCCCCACGGTGGAGCAGCTGGCGCGCGCCGTGGCGGAGCGGGGACGCGAGGTGCGCCTCCCCGTGGTCGCGCTGCAGCCCGAGGGCGCCGCGCCTCCGCTCTTCCTGGTGCACGCGGGCGGCGGACACGTCGCGTGCTACGCCCTGCTCGCGGGGCTCCTGGCGCCGGACCAGCCGCTGTACGCGCTGCAGGCCCGCGGCCTGGACGACGGGCTGGAGCCGCTGGAGGGGGTGGAGGCGATGGCGGCGTACTACGTGGAGGGGATGCGCCGGGCGCAGCCTCGGGGGCCGTACCGCATCGGCGGGTGGTCGTACGGGGGAATGGTGGCGTTCGAGATGGCTCGCCGGCTCCACGCCGCGGGGGAGCGGGTCGAGTTGCTGGCGCTGCTGGACACCGCGCGGCCGGAGACGCGCGGCGACCAGCGCTTTCCGCTGGACCACGCGGCGGTGCTGCGGCGTGTCCTGACGGACCTGTTCGGCTGGGGCGGCACCGCGGCGGTGACGGTCGAGGCGCTGCGGACGCTGCCGCCGGAGGCGCAGCTGCAGCATGCGGCGCGCAGGCTGGGGGCGCGGCTGCTGCCGCAGGAGCGGCTGCCGGAGGTGGCGGCGCTCACGCGGGTGCGGATGGCCAACCACAACGCGCTGGTGGACTACGTGCCTCGGCCGTACGCCGGGCGCATCACCTACTTCAACAGCCGCGCCTCGTCGCGGCTGGCGTCCGCGCAGGAGGCGATGCGGTTCTGGGGTCGGCTGGCGGAGGGCGGGTTCTGCGTCCACGAGGTGAGCGGCAACCACGGCACGATGCTGCAGCACCCGCACGTGGAGTCGGTGGCGGAGGCGCTGCGGCGGGTGCTGGCTGGGGGGATGGAGTGATGGAGTGATGGAGTGATGGGGTGATGGGATGATGGGGTGATGGGGTGATGGGGTGATGGAGGAGGGCGCCAGCCATCGGTGGAGTGGAGGGGGCCGATTGGGAACCGATCAGGTAATCGTGCAGTCCGCCTCCAGGAGCGAATGATGCCCATTGCGAATCTGATCCGGTAACCAAGCCCCGTCGCGACCGCCGTCCAGCGACTAAAGTCGCCGCAACGACTACACGCTGTCCGCCTTCGCGGACAACACCGGACCGCCAGCACCGGGGATCCTCG
>DATAAG010000830.1:0-13449 GCA_036260235.1 Longimicrobium sp. | reverse complement strand
ATCCACGGCACTTTCTCACCTGGCAAACTCACGCACCGACGCACTCACGCACTCACGCACTTCTTCGCCATGGCCACGCTTACCTGGCACGGGCACTCCTGCTTCACGCTGGAGCACGACGGCACCCGCATCCTCATCGATCCGTGGATCGCCGAGAACCCGAAGGCCGACATCAAGCCGGACGACATCGGCAAGATCGACTACATCCTGGTCTCGCACGGCCACTTTGACCACTTCGCGGACTGCATTCCCATCGCCAGGAAGACCGGCGCGACGGTGATCTCCACCTTCGAGCTGGTGTCGTTCTGCCAGAAGAACGGGGTCAAGAACGGCCACGGGATGAACATCGGCGGCGCGTACCTGTTCCCGTTCGGCCGGGTGAAGCTCACCCCGGCGCTGCACACCGGCAGCATCGCCGGTGACGACGAGGGGGCGTTCACCACCGACTGCTGCGGGTTCCTGATCAGCCTGGACGGCGGGCCCAGCATCTACCATGCGGGCGACACCGCGCTCATCATGGACATGCAGCTGCTGCAGGGGCGCGTGGACGTGGCCATCGTCCCCATCGGCGACAACTTCACCATGGGCCCGGAGGATGCGGCCCGCGCCGTGGAGATGATCCGCCCCGAGGTGGTGATCCCCATGCACTACAACACCTTCCCGGTGATCGAACAGGACCCGGAGGGCTTCCGCCAGCTGGTGGGCGACGCCGCGCGCGTGGAGGTGCTGGAGCCCGGCGGCAGCATCGAGGTCTGATCCCCGAGTCGTCAGGCATCAACCACGATCCACCCTCCGCCGGCATCGGCGGGGGGTGGATTGCTTTGGGGCCCCTCCCCCCGGCCCGCCCGCGGAGAGGGGGAGAGCCCCAGGCGCGCCGGCGGGCATCCTGCCGGGCGCGCCCCCTCCGGGCGAGGACCACTCGCCCACCTCCCCCCAAAACCCTGGCCAAAACCCTGGGGGAGGTTCTCGCGGTCGACGGATCGGGGCGGTACGACAGGCATCTCACTGCGTCCGCCGAGGGTCCCTCCCCCCCGACCCCCTCCCCGCTCGTTCCTCGCGGAGAGGGGGAGAGCGTCGGCATGGAACGAGACGTCATTCCGAAGGAGACGCCACCCGTCCCTCGCTCACGGAAGGATCACGGCCCCCGGCGGAGGAATCTGCTCTCCGGACCTGGAACTCCGTCGTAGGGCCGAGGACCCGGCCCCAACCACCCCTCCCCCGGGGTTGGGGGAGGGGTCGCCCGCCGTCGCGAGGAACGAGCGAAAGGCGGGGCGGGGGAGAGGGCCCCCCGCGGACGCAGTGAGATCCCGCCGTTCTCCCTCCCCCACGCAGTTTGTGGGGGAGGGCCGGGAAGGGGGGCGCCCGCCTCTCTCGCGAAGTCCCTCCGCAACGCTACGTCCCCGCACTCACGCACTCACGCACTCACGCACTCACGCACTCACGCACTCACGCACTCACGCACTTCCCCCCTCGCACTTGCCGTCGTCCCCGCCGCGCTCTACTCTCCGCACACATGCAACCGCACGAACGCACCCGCTGGCGCCTGGTGGAGACGCCGCCGGCACCCGGCGCGTGGAACATGGCCGTGGACCAGGCACTGGCCGACACCGTCCGCGAGGGGGGCGCGCCGGTGCTGCGCGTGTACCGCTGGAGCCCGGCGTGCCTGTCGCTGGGCCGCAGCCAGCCCTCCGACGGCTACGACCGCGACGAGATCCGGCGCCGTGGGCTGGACGTGGTGCGGCGCCCCACCGGCGGGCGCGCCGTCCTGCACCACCGCGAGCTCACCTATTCCGCCGCCGTGCGGGAAGACGTGCTCGGCGGGCCGCGCCCGGCGTACGCCGCCATCAACCGCGCCCTGGTCGACGGGCTGCGGCGGCTGGGCGTCCCCGCGCAGATGCAGCCGGGCGGCGCGCGGGCCCCCGTGCCCTCGCTGGTGCCCTGCTTCGAGCAGCCCGTCGAGGGCGAGGTGACGGCCGGCGGGCGCAAGCTGGTGGGGAGCGCGCAGCGCCGGGAGCAGGGCGTGCTGCTGCAGCACGGCTCCCTGCTCATCCACGACGACCAGTCCGCCGTGCCGCGGCTCATGCGCCCGGGCGCCGCCGTCGTGCCCGCGGAGCCGCCGGCGACGCTGGCCTGCCTCCTGGGCCGCGAGCCGGCGTGGGAAGAGATCGTGGAGGCGCTGGCGGCGGGGTGGGAGACGGGGCTGAACGCCTGCCTCGGGAGGACCGGGCTGACGGTGGAGGAGGAGCGGCGGGCGAAGGCGTATCGGGAGCGCTACGAGGACCCGGCATGGACTTGGCATCGCTGAGCGCTTCCTGGGGAGCCGGCGGATGGGCGCCGGCCGGGACGGACCCGACGACGTGGGAGGGGGAGGAATGAGCGCATCCATCGCCCGGCGCCTTCTGCCGGCAATCGCCGCCGCCACGCTGGCCGCCTGCGGCGGGGGAGACGGCGGCGGCGGGGAGCAGGCCAAGGCGGGCGAAAAGGGGGGCACCCCGGTGGAGGGGGGCACCGCGGCCATCGCCATGCTGGCGGACTTCCAGGCCTTCAACCCCGTCACCAACACGCACCTGACCTCGGACGACGTGATCAAGCACATGCTGTTCACGCCGCTCATCCAGTACGATTCGGCACTGCAGCCCGTCCCCTGGCTGGCGGAGCGGTGGGAGCTGACGGACAGCGCCGTCACCTTCTTCCTGCGCCGCGACGTCACGTGGCACGACGGCCGGCCCGTCACCGCCGAGGACGTGAAGTTCACCTTCGACCTGGCCAAGGACAGCGCCACCGCGTCGCTGCTGGGCTCCGCGTACATGAACATGGTGCGGGAGGCCACGGTGGTGGACCCGCACACCGTGCGCTTCTCCTTCACCGCGCCCCACGCGCAGGCGCTGGACGGCTTCTGGTGGCCCCCGCTTCCGAAGCACCTGCTGCAGAACGTGCCGCCCGCCGAGCTCTCGCAGCACGCCTTCAACCGCCAGCCGGTGGGGAGCGGACCCTTCAGGTTCGTGGAGTGGCGGCCCAACCAGTCCGTCACCTTCGAGGCCAACCCGCAGTTCCCCGCCGCGCTGGGCGGGCGCCCCAACCTGCAGCGCGTGGTCTTCCGCGTGGTCCCCGAAGCGACCACGATGGTGACGGAACTGGTCAACGGCACCGCCGACATGATCGGCTACACCCTGCTTCCCGACCAGGCGGCGCAGGTCCGCAACCAGAACGGCGTGGAGCTGCGGCACTACCCCTCGCGCGAGTTCACCTTCTTCGCCTGGAACCACACGCGGCCGCTCTTCTCCGACGCGCGCGTCCGCCGGGCCATGACGCTGGCCATCAACCGCCAGCAGATCATCGACGGGCTGCTGCAGGGCTTCGGCGTGCCCGCCACGGGGATCATCCCGCAGTGGAGCCCCATGTACACCGAGCTGCAGCCCCTGCCGTACGACCCCAACCAGGCCCGGCAGCTCCTGCAGCAGGCCGGCTGGGCCGACGCCAACGGCGACGGCATCCTGGACAGGGGAGGGCAGCCGCTGCGCTTCGTCCTCACCATCAACTCCGCCAACCGCCTGCACGCCGACATCGCGCAGGTGGTGCAGCAGCAGCTGCGGCAGGCGGGGGCGGACGTGCAGATCCAGCCCCAGGAGTTCCAGTCCATGCTGCAGCGCTACAAGGCGCGCGAGTACGACGCCGTGCTGGCCAACTGGTCGCTGGACACCTTCAAGGTGGATCCCACCCCGCTCTTCAGCTGCGCCGAGGCGCGGGTGCAGAACTCCGCCAACCGCACCGGCTACTGCAACCCGCAGGGCGACCAGCTCATGCAGCAGGGGCTGCGCACCACCGACGCCGCGCAGGCGAAGCAGATCTGGGCGCAGTACTCGCAGCTGCTGCAGCAGGACCAGCCCGTCACGTTCCTGTACTGGATCGAGGACATGGCCGGCGTGGGCCCCCGGCTGCGCAACGTGGAGACCGACGCGCGCAGCAAGATCGTAAACATCCGGGACTGGTGGATCCCGCAGAACCGCCAGCGCTGACGGAACTGACGGCGCGGCACAGCAGTACATCGTGGGATGGGCCCCCGCTCGCGGGGCCTGTTCCCGTGTTTTGTCCGGACCGCCGCGGCCGTCCGCCGTCACCTGACGACCCTGACGCGCCCATGAAGACCACCCGGCTTTCCCTGCTCGCCCTTTCCCTGCTCCTGGCCGCCTGCGGCGGCGGCGGCGACGCCCCCGCGAAGGGCGACGCCGGCACGCAGGCCGGCGGCGAGCCCGAGGTTCCCGAGGCGCAGCGCTACGGCGGCACCGCCGTGGTGGCCCTGGGCGCGGACGTGAACGACGTGAACCCGCTCACCTCGTCGGACGCGAACGCCAACAACTTCCAGATGTTCGTGCTGTTCACCCCCGTGGTGCACTACAACGAGCGGCTGGAGCCCGTCCCCGCCCTGGCCCGCCGCTGGGAGCTGAACGCCGACAGCACCGAGCTCACCTTTCACCTGCGCAACGACATCTACTGGCAGGACGGGCCCAAGACCACCGCGTACGACCTGAAGCTGGCGTACGACCTGTCGCGCCAGCCGGCCACCGGCTTTCCCAACAGCGCCTTCTGGACCTACTACGGCGAGTCCACCGCGCCGGACTCGTTCACCTTCAAGGTGCGGCTGCGCCCCCACGCGGACTACATGGACCCGTGGCGCACCTTCTTCGCCGTGCCCAGCCACGTCTTCCGCGACGTGCAGCCGGCGCAGCTGGCCACCCACCCGTTCAACACGCGCACGCCGGTGGGGAACGGCCCGTTCAAGTTCGTCTCCCGCGCGCCGGGGCAGAACTGGGTGTTCGACGCCAACACCGGCTATCCCGCGGAGCTGGGCGGGCGCCCGTACGTGGACCGGCTGGTGGTGCGGGTGATCCCCGAGGCCACCACCCGGCTCACCGAGCTGCTGAACGGTACCATCGACTACTACATCGGCGTCACGCCGGAGCAGACGGACCAGGTGAAGCAGTCCGGCGGCCGGGCGCGGCTGGTGACCTTTCCCCACCGCAGCTACGTGCTGGTGGCGTGGAACCAGCGCCGCGAGATGTTCAGGGACGTGCGGGTGCGCCAGGCGCTCACCATGGCCATCAACAAGCAGGCGATCATCGACGGCGTGCTGCGGGGGTACGGCCACATCGCCCACTCCTCCATCCCCAACATCTACTGGCAGGCGGACAGCACCGTCGGGCGCGAGGTGTCGTACAACCCCGAGCGGGCCAGGCAGCTGCTGGCCGAGGCGGGATGGACCGACCGCAACGGCGACGGCATCGTCGAGGACGCACGGGGGCGGCCCTTCCGCTTCCAGCTCAAGACCAACACCGGCAACCGCGAGCGGGCGGACATGACCGAGGTCATCCAGAGCGAGCTGCGCAAGGTGGGGGTCGACGCGCAGCCCACCCTGGTGGAGTTCAACACCCTGATCGAGCAGCTGAACGACGTGGAGAACCGCCCGTTCGACGCGGCGGTGATGGGGTGGGTGGCCGAGTTCAAGATCGACGACGAGAACCTGTTCTCGTGCGAGCGGATGGACGAGCCGTACCAGTGGGTGGGGTACTGCAACCCGCGCACGACGGCGCTGCTCAAGCAGCTGCCCCTGGTGGTGGACCGCGAGCAGGCCCGCCCCCTGTGGCGGGAGTACCAGCGGCTCATCGCGCACGACCAGCCCTACACCTTCCTCTACTACCAGGAGCGCGTCGAAGGGGTGAGCAACCGCCTGCGCAACGTGCGCCCCGACGCCCGCGGCGACCTGGTGGGCGTCGCGAAGTGGTACATCCTTCCGGACCAGCGCAACCGGTGACCACAACGGACGGAATCCAGCCCATGAACACGCGCCCGTGGAGTGCAGGGGCGGCCTCGCGCCGCCTGGTGGGACTGCTGGTGCTCGCGGCCCTGGCCGCCTGCGGCGGAGACCGCGGCGAGGCGCCCGGCAAGGGCGAGAAGGGAAAGGCGGGCGACGAGGCCGTGCGCGAGGGGGGAACCGCGGTCATCGCCGAGCTGGCCGACATGGCGCAGCCGCTGCCGCCCATCTACAACACGCAGCTGGACGGCGACCTGATGGACGTGATGTACATGGCCCTCACCCGCGGCGCCTGGCGCGACGGGCGGCTGGTGTACCTCCTTTCCGACCAGTCGCCCATGGCGCTGGCCTGGCACTACGAGTACGTGGGCCCGGACAGCGCCGCCCTCCGCTACCGCATGCGCAGCGGGCTCCGGTGGTCCGACGGGCAGCCGATCACCGCGCACGACGTGGTGTGGACGTACCAGGTGGTGAAGGATCCCCGCACGGCCTCGCCGCGGCAGGACCACACCGCGCACCTGGACTCGGTGGTGGCGGAGAACGACTCCACCGTGGTCTTCTACTTCGACCGCCGCTACCCCGAGATGCTGTTCTACTCGGGGCTCAACATCGCCCCGCGGCACGCCTACCGGGACGCCAACCTGGCGGACCTGCGCAACCACCCCCGGCTGCGCAACCCGGGGAACGGCAACCTGGTGGTGAGCGGGGCGTTCATGGTGGGGCAGTGGCAGCCCGGGCAGCGGGTGGTGCTGGTGCCCAACCCGCACTTTCCCGTGCGGCCGCACCTGGAGCAGATCGTCATCCGGGTGATCCCCGAGACCACCACCCGGCTGGTGGAGCTGCAGAACGGAACGGTGGACTTCACCCGCCCCATCCCGACGGACCAGGTGCCCGGGCTGCGGCAGCGGGCGCCGCAGGTGCGCTTCGAGCGCGAGGAAAAGCGCACCTACGACTACATCGGCTACAATCCCCGCGGCTACCCGCCGTTCGCGGACCCCGAGATCCGCGCCGCGCTGGGGCTGGCGCTGGACGTGCGCGCGATCATCGCCTCGCTGCAGATGCAGGAGTTCGCCGTGCCGGCCGGCGGGCCCTACGCGCCCATCTTCCGCGACCTGTACGACCCGCGGGAGATGGCGCCGCTGCCGTACGACACCGCGCGGGCCCGGCAGATCCTGGAGGCGAAGGGATGGCGCGACAGCGACGGCGACGGCATCCGCGACCAGGGCGGGCGCCCCTTCCGCTTTACCCTGATGACCAACTCCGCCAACCAGCGCCGCGCCGACGTCGCACAGATTGTGCAGCAGATGTGGCGCCGCATCGGGGTGCAGGCGGACCTCCAGCAGTCGGAGACGAACACCATGTTCGCCCGGCTGGAGGAAAAGGACTTCCAGGCCGTGCTGGCGGGGTGGAGCGTGGGGCTGTCGGCGGACCTGGGGGCGCTGTGGAACCGGGACAGCGAGCTGAACTTCGTCTCGTACGACAACCCGCGGACCTTCGCGCTCTTCCAGCAGGCGCGGGAGGCGACGACGGAGGCGCAGTCCAACGCGCTGTGGAAGCAGGCGGCGGCGCAGATCGTGGCGGACCGCCCGTACACCTGGCTCTACTACCTGGACGGGGTGGTGGGGGTGCGGGACCGGCTGCGGGGGGTGCGCGTGGACACGTACGGCGCGTACCAGAACGTGTGGGAGTGGTGGGTGGCCGACGCGCCGGGGCGCGGCGCGCCGGATTCCGCGAAGACGACGACCAAGGGGTGAGGTGAACGGATGATCGGCTACCTGGTGCGGCGGCTGCTGGGCGCCATTCCCCTGCTGCTGGGGATCCTGACGATCATCTTCTTCGTGGTGCACCTGGCGCCCGGCGACCCCACGGCACGGTTCTTCAACCCGAACGTGAGCCCCGAGGTCATCGAGCAGATGCGCCGCAACCTGGGGCTGGACCAGCCGCTGCACGTGCAGTACGGCAAGTGGCTCTGGTCCTTCGTGCGCGGCGACTTCGGCTACTCGTTCGGGCAGATGCGCCCCATCAACGAGATCCTGCCGGACGTGCTCTGGAACACCCTGCAGCTCACGCTCATCTCGCTGATCGTGATCTTCGTGGTGGGGATGCTGATCGGCATCGTGCAGGCGGTGCGGCAGTACAGCCTGGCCGACAACGTCCTCACCTTCCTGGCGCTGTTCTTCTACTCGATGCCCAGCTTCTGGTTCGCCCTGATGCTCATCCTGATCTTCTCGCTGCGGGCGGGGCAGGAGGGGTGGGCGCTGCAGCTCCCCGCCTCGGGGATGACCAGCATCGACTACGAGTACATGTCCGGGGGGGAGAAGCTGGCGGACCGGCTGCGCCACCTGCTCCTCCCCGCCATCGCGCTGGGGATCGGCTCGGCGGCCGGCGTCGCGCGGTACATGCGCGGCTCCATGCTGGAGGTCATCCACCAGGACTTCATCCGCACCGCGCGCGCCAAGGGGCTCTCCGAGCGCACCGTCATCTTCAAGCACGCGCTGCGCAACGCGCTCATCCCCATCATCACCCTGCTGGGGCTGTACCTCCCTTTCCTCCTTTCCGGCGCGGTGCTGGTGGAGACCATCTTCGCCTGGCCGGGGATGGGGCGCACCATCGTGGAGGCCATCCTCGCCCGCGACTACCCGCTGGTGATGGCCACCAGCTTCGTCATCGCCGCCATCGTGGTGCTGGGCAACCTGCTCTCCGACCTGCTGTACGCGGTGGTGGACCCGCGCATCCGGAACGAGTGATGGCGCGCGCCCGGCGCCTGGCGTCGCTGGCGGCACTGGCGGCGGCCGCGGCCTGCGGCGGCGACCGCCGCGACGGCGCTGCCGATGCCCCGCCCGCGGAGCAGGGCGGGCCGCGGCGGGGCGGCACCGCCGTGGTCGCCGAGATCTCCGACGCGTCGTCCCCGCACCCCCTCTTCTTCACCGGCACCCCGGACTCGGACCTCATGGACATCATGTTCATGAGCCTGACCCGGGGCGCCTGGCGCGACGGCCGGCTGGTGGCCCTCCTTTCCGACCGGTCGCCCATGGCGCTGGCCCGGCAGTGGGAGTACGCGGAGCCGGACTCCACCGCACTGCGCTACCGCATGCGCAGCGGCCTGCGCTGGTCCGACGGCCGCCCCATCACGGCGCACGACGTGGTGTGGACGTACCGCATGTACGCCGACACGCAGGTGGCCTCGCCGCGCCAGCAGAACGTGGAACAGCTGGACTCGGTGGTGGCGGAGAACGACTCCACCGTGGTCTTCCATTTCCGGCGGCGGTACCCGGAGATGATCTTCGACTCGGGGATGTACATCGTCCCCCGCCACGCGCACGAGGGAACGGCGCCGGCCAGCCTGAAGACCCACCCCTCCATGAGCCGCATGGAGCAGATGGTGGTGAGCGGCCCCTTCAAGGTGGGGCAGCGCCAGCCGGGGCAGCAGATCGTGCTGGTGCCCAACGAGCACTTCTCCGTTCGGCCGCACCTGGACCGCATCGTCATCCGCATCATCCCCGAGACCACCACCCGCCTGGTGGAGCTGCGCAACGGCACGGTGCACTTCGCCCGCAACGTCCCCTTCGACCAGATCCCCGGGCTGCGGCAGCAGGTGCCGGGGATGCACTTCGACGTGGAGACGGGGCGGTTCTGGGAGTACGTGGGCTACAACGGCCGGCAGCCGCGCTTCGCGGACCCGCGGGTGCGGCGCGCGCTGGCGCTGGCCCTGGACGTGCCGGGGATCGCGCGGCAGCTGCGGATGGAGGAGTGGGTCACCCCGGCGTCGGGACCGTTCCCGCCGGTCCTGCGCGACTTCCACGATCCGCGCACCATGCGCCCGCTGGCGCAGGACACGGGGCAGGCGCGGCGGCTGCTGGACGAGGCCGGGTGGCGCGACACCGACGGCGACGGCATCCGCGAAAAGGACGGCGCGCCGTTCCGCTTCACCCTCATCACCAACACGGGGAACCAGCGCCGCGCCGACGTGTCGCAGGTCCTGCAGCAGCAGTGGCGTGCGGTGGGGCTGGACGTGCGGCTGCAGCAGTACGAGCTGGGGACGGTGCAGGAGCGGCAGTTCGGCGACCACCAGTTCGACGCGGTGCTGGGCAGCTGGGGGGTGGAGCTCACGGGGACGCTGGCGGGGCTCTTCGAGCCGGACGCCTTCCTGAACTTCGTGGGGTACCGCAGCCCCGAGGTGCAGCGGCTGATCCAGCAGGCGGAGGCGCAGCCCACCCTGCAGCAGGCCGTCCCCGCCTGGCGCGCCGTCGCGGAGCGGATCGTGCAGGACCAGCCGTACACCTGGCTGTACTACTACGGGCCGGTCACCGGCCGCAGCGGCCGGCTGCGCGGCGTGCACGTGGACACGTTCGGTGCCTACCAGAACGTGTGGGAGTGGTGGCTGGCGGATGCCCCGGCGCGCGGGGCCGGCGATTCCGCGAAGGCGCGGTGAGGTGAGCGATCGATCGCCCGCGCGGCGGCCGCGGCATGGGCGGCCGGCCGGCGGACGTGCAGGACGTGGCGGTGGACCCCGGATCCGGAACGAGTGAACCCATGGTGCGCGCTTCTCCCGACGTAGAGTCCGTCCCGCCCGAGCCCATGCCGGCGCCCGCCCCCGCGGGCGGCGCCCCGGTCCGCGCCGGGGGCGCGGCGTGGACGCGCATCGTGACGCTGGTGCTGGCCTGGGGCTTCCTCTTCTCCGTCGTCTACCTTTCCCTGGCCAGGATCCGCCAGATCCCGGGGATGCGGCGGGTGGGGGTGGACATCTACGTGGCGCTGGCCACGCTGGCGGTGCTGTTCGGCGCCATGCTCTGGTGGACGTGGAAGTCGGTGAGCCCGCGCCACCTGGCCCGCCGCCGCCAGCGGGGCGACAGCCAGTACGCCATCGCGGCGCGGCACTTCAAGAAGAACCGGCTGGCCATGGCGGGGCTGGGGGTGATGATCCTGCTGTACGTCATCACCCTGGTCACGCCCCTCATCGCGCCCTTCGACCCGGCCGCGCAGGGCGACATCATCACCTCGCGCTACCTGCCGCCCAGCGGCGAGCACCTGATGGGGACGGACAAGTTCGGGCGCGACATCTTCTCCCGGGTGCTGTACGGGGCCCGCATCTCCCTTTCCATCGGCTTCGTGGCGGTGGGGATCAGCATCACCCTGGGCACGCTGATCGGCGCGCTGGCCGGCTACTTCGGGGGGTGGGTGGACAGCGTGCTGATGCGCTTCACCGACATGATGCTCGCCTTCCCCCGCCTGGTGCTGCTGATCGTGGTGATCGCCGTCTTCGAGAACTCCAGCATCTGGCTGGTGGTGGTGGTGCTGGGGCTCACCGGGTGGATAGGCACCTCGCGCATCGTGCGCGGGGAGGTGCTCTCCCTGCGCGAGCGGGAGTTCGTGCAGGCGGCGCGGGCGCTGGGGATGGGCGACTGGCGCATCATCGTGCGGCACGTCATCCCCAACACCATGGCGCCGGTGATCGTCTCCGCCACGCTGGGCATCGGGCTGACCATCCTGACGGAGGCGTCGCTCTCCTTCCTGGGCCTCGGCGTGCAGCCGCCCACGCCCAGCTGGGGGAACATGGTGTCCGACGGGCGCGACGCGCTCACGCAGGCGTGGTGGATCGCCACCTTTCCCGGGCTGGCCATCGTGCTGACGGTGGTGGCGTTCAACCTGCTGGGCGACGGCCTGCGCGACGCGCTGGACCCGCGGCTCAGGACGTGAGGACCGGATGATGGCGACGCACGCGTTGCCGGTTCAGGTGGAAGGTCCCGCGATGTCCTTCGAGGAGTACCTCGAGGCCTATGACGGCGTGCACGCGGAGTGGGTGGATGGGCGGGTTTACGTCATGAGTCCGGGAAACGAGCGGCAGTCCGATCTTTCGCTCTGGCTGGCGGCGCTCATCCGCTACTGGGCGGGAAAGCACAGGCTTGGGCGCACTTACGTTCCCAACTACTCGGTCAAGCTGAGCGAAACGCTGGCACGGGAGCCGGACGTCTTCTTCGTCAGGACGGAGCACCTGGACCGCGCGCACGACACCTTCGTGCAGGGCGCGGCCGACCTGATCGTCGAGGTGACCAGCCCGTCCACCCACGGCGTGGACCGGGGCGAGAAGTACTACGAGTACGAGGCGGCAGGCGTGCCGGAATACTGGCTGATCGACCCGATCCGGAAGCGGGTGGAGGCGCACCGGCTGAACGCGCGCGGCGACTACGAGCGGGTGGACGTGGGCAACCCGGAGATGCTGCAGAGCGATTCGCTCCCTGGGATGCGCATTCCCGTCGAATGGCTGTGGCGCAGCCCGCTGCCGGAACTGCACGAGGTGTTCGAAGGATGGCGGCGGTAGTCTCATGCAGGCGTGGTGGATCGCCACCATCCCTGGGCTGGTCATCGTTGCCCACTGTGGTGGCGTTCAACGTGCTGGGCGACGGCTTGCCCGACGCGCTGGACCCGCGGCTCAGGACGTGATCGCGACGCAGTGCAACGAGGAACGTGGATGTGGTGCGGGCGGGGATCTGCTGATCCGCACGAGATGAGGACATGATGGCGACTCAGGCTGCGCTGGTTCCGGACCGAATCTCCTTCGAGGAGTTCCTGACGGCGTATGACGGCGTGCGCGCGGAATGGGTGGACGGGCAGGTGGTGGAGATGAGCCCGACGTCGGATCGGCACGCGGACATCTCGGACTTCCTGATCACGGTGCTGCGGGTGCTGGTGGCCAGCACCCGTGCGGGTGTCGTTCGTTCGTCGCAGGTCGCCATGCGGATCGGCCCGGTGGCGCGCGTTCCCGACCTGCTGTTCCTGAAGGCGGAGCACGCGGACCGGCTGACGCCCAGCCACGTGGAGGGCGCCGCGGACCTGGCGATCGAGAGCGTGAGCCCGGATAGCCGTGATCGCGATCGCACGCAGAAATTCCGCGAATACGAGCAGGCGGGCGTCACGGAGTACTGGATCGTGGACCCGTTGCGGGAGACCGTGGAGCTCTACCGGATGGATGCGCAGGGCCGTTACGTGCGGGTACCCGCCCAGGGCGACCCGCCGAGGTTGGCCAGTGCCGTACTTCCGCGATTCTGGCTGGATCCGCGGTGGCTGTGGAGCAGCCCCATGCCGGATCCCATGGTGGTGTTCAGGGAATGGGGGCTGATTTGAAGGAACGCGACATTGCGGCGGCGGCGGCGCGCGAGGCGGCGGCCGGGCCGATTCTGCAGGTGGAGAACCTGCGCACCTGGTTCACCACGGAAAACGGGGTGGCGCGCGCGGTGGACGGCGTGTCGTTCCACGTGAACCCGGGCGAGACGCTGGGGATCGTGGGCGAGTCGGGGAGCGGCAAGTCCGTCACCTCGCTCTCCGTGATGCGCCTGATCCCGCACCCGCCGGGAAAGATCCAGGAGGGCTCGCGCATCCTGTTCCGCGACGAGCGGGGGCGCATGGAGGACCTGGCGCTGGCCACCGAGGCGCGGATGCGGCAGATCCGCGGCAACGACATCGCCATGATCTTCCAGGAGCCCATGACCTCGCTGAACCCGGTGTTCACCGTGGGCGACCAGATCGTGGAGTCGCTGCGGCTGCACCAGGGGCTGGGAAAGAAGGCGGCGCGCGACCGGGCCATCGAGATGCTGCAGCTGGTGGGCATTCCCATCCCCCACCAGCGGGTGGACGAGTACCCG
>DATAAG010000829.1:0-8064 GCA_036260235.1 Longimicrobium sp. | reverse complement strand
CGGCTGCAACAAGCGGGTACGCCAAACTCACGATTACGCGCGCGGAGCCGAGTTGAAATCGTGTGCGGCTCGATCTACCCGTAAGTATTCATTCGTTCGGTGCTTGCAGGTGGGTTCGCAGTACTGAGCCGGACAGTAGTGCCCCCTCCCGCGCAGTTTGCGGGAGGGGGTGGACGAGCCTGAGCGAGGCCGGGGGAGGGCCCACCGGCCCCTACTGCACAACCCGCCGTACTTCGTTGACGCCCACGGCGGCGCCGCCGCGGCGGGGGTCGGCGACGGCGGACTGGTAGCCGTTGGGGAGCACCACGATGCTCTGCACGTCGCCCTGGAATCCGCTGCGCTCCGCCAGGGCGTGGCCCATCTCCAGGAGCCGCGTCACGGTGAGGGCCGGCAGCCCCCGCTTCTCGTAGCGCAGCGTGTCCGGCAGGTGCTGGTGGTGCAGCCGGGGCGCAGAGGTGGCCGCGGCCACGTCCATCCCGAAGTCGATCACGTTGCTCACCGTCTGCGCCACGGAGGTGATGATGGTGGCGCCTCCCGGCGTCCCCGTCACCAGCCGCACGCGGCCCGCGGGGTCCAGCACGATCGTGGGGGTCATCGCGGAGAGCATCCGCTTCCCCGGCGCCACGGCGTTGGCGGCGCCCTGCACCAGGCCGAACTGGTTGGGCACCCCCGGCTTGGCGGTGAAGTCGTCCATCTCGTTGTTCATCACCACCCCCGCCCCCTCCACCGTCACCAGGCTGCCGTAGAGCGAGTTGATGGTCGTCGTCACCGCCACCGCGTTGCCCCGGGCGTCCACGATGGAGTAGTGCGTGGTGTGCGTCCCCTCGCGCGGCGGCGCGCCCAGCCCGGGCGTCACCTGCACCGAGGGGGTGGCGCGGGCGCGGTCGATGCTGCTGCGGCGCTCCGCCGCGTACTCGTCGCTCGCCATCCGCGCGGTGGGCTGCGGGACGAAGTCGGGGTCCGCCAGGTAGGCGTTGCGGTCCGCGTACGCGCGCCGCGCGGCCTCCGTGAACACGTGCACGTGCTCGGGCGACAGATAGCCCATCGACCGCAGGTCGTATCCCTCCATGATGTTCAGCAGCTCCGCCATGGTCACTCCGCCGCTGCTGGGCGGGGGCATGGAGATGACCTCGTGCCCGCGGTAGGTGAAGCGGATGGGGTCGCGCCACACGGCGCGGTAGCGGGCCAGGTCCTCGCGGGTGATCAGCCCGCCGCCGCGCCGCATCTCCGCCTCGATGAGCTCCGCCGTGCGGCCGCGGTAGAAGCCGTCCATCCCCTCCGCCGCGATGCGCCGGAAGGTCTCCGCCAGCTCCGCCTGCACCAGCCGCTCCCCCACCCGTGGCGCGCGGCCGCCGGGGAGGAAGATGCGCGCGGTCCCGGGATAGCGCCCCAGCTGCCGCTCATACGTGCGCAGCGAGTTCGCCAGGCGCTCGTGGACCACGATCCCCTCCGCCAGCGCGACGGCGGGCTGCACCACCTCCGCCCACGGCAGCGTGCCGAAGCGCCGGTGCGCCTCCCACATCCCCGCGACGGAGCCGGGGACGCCGGAGGCCAGGTGGCCCTGGAGCGAGAGGGTGTCGGAGACGTTGCCGGCGGAATCCAGGTACATGTTCGCCGTCGCCCGCAGCGGCGCCGCCTCGCGGAAATCCAGCGCCGCCGTGGTGCCGTCCGCCATCCGCGCCACCAGGAACCCGCCCCCGCCGATGTTCCCCGCCTCCGGGTTCACGACGGCCAGCGCGAAGTGCGTCGCCACCGCCGCGTCGATGGCGTTCCCGCCGCGGCGCAGGATCTCCGCGCCCACCTCGCTGGCCACGCGGTCGGTGGTGACCACCATCCCCTGCGCGGCGGTGACGGGGGCGATGGAGCCGCGGGGAAAGTCCCATCCCGCCGGGAACGTCACCGTGTCCGCCTGCGCGGCGCTCGCCCGCGCCGGGCCGGAGGGGCCGCAGGCAGGGAGCGCCAGGACCAGGGGGACGAGGAGCAGCGGGAGCGCGCGCGAGCGGATCATTTCGTAGCAGCCTGTTGCAGCGGTCTTGGTGGTTGGGGACGGTTGAGCGTAAACTACAGGGAATAGGGAACAGGGAATAGGGAATAGCAAGAACGGCGAGGGGACAGGGGACAGGTTACAGGGGACGGCCTGCAACGGCTCCAGGGGCTCGGTACTTGGTCCCAGGTACTCGGTACTTGAACCTGGCACTTGATCCCTTCCCTCCGGGCCCGAAGCGTGCGGACTCTTGCGCGCCCCCGCGGGACCGCGCACGTTGCGGGCTCGCCGCGCGACCAGTTCCCCCGATCGCACCGGATGACCAGACCGCCCCTGGACCCCCGGCTCACCGAGCAGCGCAACCCCGACACCGCGGAGATCGACCGGCTTTCCGCCCTGGAGATCGCCCGGATCATCAACCGCGAAGACCTGCGCATCGCGCCCGCCGTGGGGACGCAGCTGGACTGCATCGCCCGCGCGATCGAGATGGCGGAGGACGCGTTCCGGGCCGGCGGACGGCTCATCTACGTGGGCGCGGGCACCAGCGGCCGGCTGGGAGTGCTGGACGCCACCGAGATGCCGCCCACCTACGGCATCTCCCCCGACATGGTGCAGGGGGTGATCGCCGGCGGGTACGAGGCGCTGCTGCGGGCGGTGGAGGGGGCGGAGGACAGCCGCGAGGACGGCGCCGCCGCGATGGACGAGAAGAAGGTCGGGAGGAACGACTTCGTCTTCGGCATCGCGGCGTCGGGCACCACCCCGTTCGTGCACGGGGCGCTCACCCGGGCCAAGCAGCTGGGGGCGCGCGCGGGATTCCTGCTCTGCACCCAGCCGGAGCAGTGGATGCTGGACGTGTACGACGTGGTCATCGCCCCGCTGGTGGGGCCGGAGGTGGTGACCGGGTCCACGCGGATGAAGGCGGGGACGGCCACCAAGCTGGTGCTGAACACCATCACCACCGGCGCCATGATCCGCCTGGGCAAGGTGTACGGCAACCTGATGGTGGACCTGCGCGCCACCAACCAGAAGCTGCGCGACCGCAGCGAGCGCATCCTGATGGAGACGCTGGACCTGGAGCGCGAGGACGCCCGCGCGCTCCTGGCGGCCTCCGGCGGCAGCGTGAAGACGGCGATGGTGATGCACTGGACGGGCGCGGACCGCGAGACCGCCGCGGAAGAGCTGGCCCGCGCCGGCGGCCGCCTGGGCGACGTGCTCCGGCAGGACGCGGCGTGATCGCCGACCCGCGCACCCTTCCCGCGCGCCCGCCCAGCGAGGTGGAGTGGGAGGACCTGCTGGTGCGCCTGGAGATCGCCCCGCGCGCCCTGCGCATCGCCGTGGACGAAGCGCCGCCGGCCCACCCCGCAGTCCGCGAGGCGCTGCTCTCCGGGGTGGCGGCGGAGAGCGCGCTCCAGGCGACCATCGAGGCGATGGTGGAGGGCCGCGAAGCGCCGGACGGGAGGGGGGGCGAGGGCGTCCGCGACCCCGCCGGCGCGCCGCTGGGCCGCTTCGCGCAGCTGCGGGCGCGCACCTTCGCCATGGAGCAGCGGCGCGGGCTGAACGTGTGGGAGTGGACGGCGAAGGGCGGCGCCTGGCCCGGCGCCACCGCCTACCAGCTCCTGCAGGCCGCCGCCCGGACGGACGCGATGCTGCTGGACGCCGTGCGCCGCGCCGGGCGGGAGGAGGCGGGCGGATGAGGATCGTGGGGCTGATGTCCGGCACCTCGCTGGACGGGGTGGACGCGGCGCTCGTGGAGGTCGAGGGGAGCGGGACGGAGGACGTGGCCGTCCGCGTGGTCCACTCGCTCACCGTTCCCTACGCGGAGGAGCGGCGCCGGGCGATTCACGACGCCATCGTGGCGGGGACGGCGGAGGCCCTCTGCGGCCTGCACGGCGACCTGGGCGAGTGGCTGGCGGAGGCCGCGCTGGCCGTCTGCCGCGAGGCGGGGGTGGACGTGGCCTCGGTGGACGCGGTGGGCTCGCACGGGCAGACGGTGTGGCATCGTCCGCCGGCGAACGGCCGGCGCGGGGCAACGCTGCAGCTGGGCGACGCGGCGACCCTCGCGGAGCGGACGGGGCGGCCGGTGGTGCACGACTTCCGCACCCGCGACGTGGCGGCGGGGGGACAGGGGGCGCCGCTGGTGCCCTGGGTGGACCAGCTCCTTTTCGCCGTGCCGGACCGCGCGCGGGCGCTGCAGAACCTGGGCGGCATCGGCAACGTGACGCGGGTGCCGCCGAAGGGGAGCGGTGAGCCCGTGTGGGCGTTCGACACGGGCCCGGCCAACGCGCTGATCGACGCGGCGGTGGAGATCGCCACGGACGGCCGCCACCGCTTCGACCGCGACGGCCGGCTGGCGGCGCGGGGGACGGTGGACCGGGCGCTGCTGGACGACCTGCTGCGCCACCCGTACTTCGCCGCGGAGCCGCCCAAGAGCACCGGGCGGGAGGAGTTCGGCCGCCCCTTCGTGGAGCGGCTGGTGGAGGCCGTCCGGCCGGAGGGCGACCAGGACTGGATGGACCTGGCGGCCACGCTGACGGAGCTCACCGCCCGCACGGTGGCGGACGCCTACGCGCGCTGGGTGGTGCCGCGCGGGGTGGACGAGGTGGTCCTCACCGGCGGCGGCGCGCGGAATCCCGTGCTGGCCGGCAGAATCCGCGCGCTGCTGGCGCCCCTGCCTGTCATGGACGGGGGGGGCCTGGGCGTTGATCCGGATGCCAAGGAGGCGGTGGCCTTCGCGGTGCTGGCGTGGGCGCACCTGCGCGGCATTCCGGCCAACGTCCCCTCCGCCACGGGCGCGGCGGGTCCGCGCGTGCTGGGCTCGCTGACGCCCGGCGCCTGACTTTCCTGCATCCCCCGACGCAGATGCCGTCGATCCGCACCCGTCTCCTGGTCCGCACGGCCCGCGGCGCACTGGCGCTGGCGGGCCTGGCGGCGCTGGGCGGGTGCGCGCTGCTGCAGCCCTCGGCGCCGCCGCGCTACGGCAACCGGCTCTTCGTCAACCAGGTGGTGCGCATCCTGGACGTGGAAGAGCCGTCGCCGGCGTTCTACCGCGAGCGGGCGCGGCTGGAGGTGATGGGGCCGGAGCTGGACGCCGTCCTCATCGGCCTGGTGGAGGACGAGGGGGTGGACGAGAACGTGCGCGCCAACGCCGTCATCCTGCTGGCGGACCGGCGCGCGCAGGGGTCGATGGAGCTGGTGCGGCGGCAGCTGGCGGGGAGCGGGTCGGACCTGGTGCGCGCGGCGGCGGTGCGGGCGCTGCAGCGCTTCGCCGCGGACTCCGCGGGGGCCCGCAACGCCCTGCGCGCCGCCGCGGGCGATCCTTCGCCGCTGGTGCGGCTGAACGTGCTGCAGCGGCTGGACGTGGAGGACGCGCCCCTCATCCGCGACCTGCTGGCGCGCGAGGACGACGCGCGGGTGCGCACCATCGCGCGGCAGCTGCTGGAGCTGCTGGAGGCGCGCGGCGCGCAGCTGGTGCGCGACCCCCGCGGCGACCTGCGCACCAGCGGGCGCGAGGACGCGCCGCAGATCGTCTTCAATCCCACCTGGCGCGACTCACTGGGCGGGGTGGAGGTGGGGGCGCTGTGGGTGGAGCTGCCCGGCCAGCCGACGCTGGTGCCGCTGGCGCAGGACGTGGAGGTGGTGGACGACGTGGTGCCCGCGTTCTTCGACGTGGGCCGCTCGCTGGTGGCGTTCGAGGCGGGGCGGGAGATTCGCATCCGCGACCTGCGGACGGGGGGGACGCGCGTGGTGGGACCCGGCGTGGCGCCGCGGGTGATCCCCTTCACCGACCGCATCGTCTACGTGCGCCAGCAGGCGGACGGGTGGCGGCCGGTGGAGGACGGCGCGATGGTCACCTACGACGTGATGCGCGTGGGGTTGACCGGCGGAGAGCCCGAGGTGATCGGCACGCTGGAGGCGCACGTGCGCACGGACGTGCGGCGCGGGGCGTCGCCGGTGCGGTGGATGGTGGTGGGGGAGGCGCGCAACGGCTTCGTCCTTCGCGCGCCGGGGATGACCACCTTCGTCCTCCCGGGCCCCTTCGAGACGCCGCAGGTGCAGCGCTGACCCCGCATCCTTTCGCTGCCTCCCCGATCCTTCCGCCGGTCCGGCGCCCCCGCTGGACCGGCGGTTGCGTAGGGAGCGCGGCTGTGCGCGGGTGGCGAGCCTGTGGACGAGGTCTCGTGGCGCTTCGGCCGGCCTCGGCGCGAGGGGCGGTCGCCCCTTTCCCGGCCCTCCCGCACGAACTGCATGGGGGAGGGAGAACGGCGGGCTGCTGCAGCGCGCGTTCGAAGTTCAACCTCCCCCACGGTTTTGGGGAGGTGGGCGAGTGGTGCTCGCCCGGAGGGGCGCTGCCTTTCGCATGGCGCCAGCCGGAGCGCGCCCGAAGCTCTCTCCCCTCTCCGCGCGCAGTTTGCGCGGGGAGGGGCCGGGGGAGGGGCCCCTCGCGAGCGCAGACCGATGTCCGCCGCACCGCGATAGAAATTCTCCCCCTCTCCTCGCGTAGTTTGCGAGGGGAGGGGGCCGGGGGGAGGGGCCCCCGCAGTTCGATCCACATCAAACACCACCTCCAACCGGAGTGACGGCTTGAACGTAGCGCGGCTGCTGCTTCCCGCGATCCGCTGGAACGCGGAGAACGGGTTCGAGGGGAACCGGGAGATCGTCGAGCGCGGGCTGGCGCTCGGCGTCGGGGGCTTCATCCTCTTCGGCGGGGAGGCGGGGGCCGTCCGCACGCTCACGGACGAGCTGCACCGCCGCGCGCCGCACCCGCTGCTCATCGGCAGCGACCTGGAACGCGGCGCGGGGCAGCAGTTCCGCGGCGCCACCCCGCTCCCCCCCGCCGCCGCCCTCGGCTGGCTGGACGACGAGGCGGTCACCGGGCGCGCGGGCGAGCTGACCGCGCGGGAGGCGCGCGCGCTGGGCGTGAACTGGATCTACGCGCCCAACGCGGACATGGACAACGAGCCGGAGAACCCCATCGTCGGCGTGCGGGCGTTCGGCGGGGAGGCGGACGGGGTGTCGCGGCACGTGGCGGCGTGGGTGCGCGGCTGCACCCGCGGCGGCGCCCTCTCCTGCGCCAAGCACTTTCCCGGGCACGGCCGCAGCGTGGGCGACTCGCACATCGAGCGGCCGGCGGTGAACGCTTTGCGCGAGGCGCTGGAGGAGGACCTGGCGCCGTTCCGCGCGGCGGTGGCGGCCGGGGTGGACTCGATGATGACGGCGCACGTGGTCTATCCCGCGCTGGACCCGGAGGGCCGCCCCGCCACGCTGTCGCCGCGCATCCTGAACGGCCTGCTGCGCGAAGAGCTGGGCTTCGACGGGCTGGTGGTGACGGACGCCATCATCATGGAGGGGATGACGGAGGGCGGCAGCGAGGGCGCCGCCTCCGTCCAGGCCCTCGCCGCCGGCTGCGACCTGCTGCTGTACCCGCAGGACAGCGAGGCGGTGATCCGCGAGGTGCAGGCGGCGCTGGAGGACGGACGGCTGCCCCGCGCCCGGGTGGAGGAGGCGCTGCGGCGGATCGCGGCGGCGGCGGAGCGGGTGGCGGGGCCGGTGGACGGCACGGTGGGGGTGGAGGAGGACCGGCGGTGGGCGCTGGAGATTGGCCGGCGCACCCTGCGCGTGGTCCGCGGCGAGCCGCGCCTCCCCGCCGGCCGGGTGCGGATCGTCGAGATCGAGGACGACCTGGGCGGGCCGTGGCCGCCGTATCCGCGGAACGCCTTTCCCGCGGCCCTGCGCGCCGCGGGGGTGGAGGTGGCGGAGGACGGCGCGCCGGTCGTCGTCCTCTACTGCGACATCCGCGCGTGGAAGGGGCGGCCCGGCATCTCCGCGGCGGCGCAGGAGCGGGTGCGCGAGATCACGGCGGAGCACCCGGAGGTGACGGTCATCCTCTTCAGCCATCCGCGCTTGGCGCCGCAGATCCCCACGGCGGCCAACCTGCTGGCCGCCTGGGGCGGCGAGGGGATCATGCAGGAGGCGGCGGTGGCGTGGCTGACCGGAGCCCGCGGCGGGATGGCGGGGCTGCGGGCGGGGCTGGATCGGTAGGGCTGGATCGGCCGGGCTCCGTGGTGCACGCGGGGGTCCTC
>DATAAG010000828.1:0-12339 GCA_036260235.1 Longimicrobium sp. | reverse complement strand
CGGCTGCAACAAGCGGGTACGCCAAACTCACGATTACGCGCGCGGAGCCGAGTTGAAATCGTGTGCGGCTCGATCTACCCGTAAGTATTCATTCGTTCGGTGCTTGCAGGTGGGTTCGCAGTACTGAGCCGGACAGTAGTGGGAGTGATGGAGTGATGGAGTGATGGGGCGGGCTCTGGTCCCGGGCGGCTGAAGCCGCGGCTACGACTGCGGAAAGCCCCGCAAACTGCGCGGGGCTTCAACCCCGGCGGCCGCCGGGCCGTTTGTCCGCGAAGGCGGACAGTGCGTAGTCGTTGCGGCGATTTCAATCGCTGGGCGCGGAACCGGCATGGGTCGATCCGTGCCGCCACTACATTTGATCCCAGTCGGAGCAAATCTCCGGAGGAGCAGCGCAGTCGATGAGCGAAGTCCACCCGATCGCCGGCACGGGCATCTCCCGCCGCGAGTTCGTGCGCACCGCGGCCCTGGGCGCCGGGGCGGCGCTGGTGCTCCCCGGCGTGGCCTCGGGATGCGCCACGCGGCCCGCGGCGCCGCACGGGGTCGCGCCGGCCGCGTCGGTCGGTAGCGGGGACGGGTGGGCGCGGGTGCCGGGGATCCTGGCCCGCATCGTCCCGCCGGCGTTCCCGGACCGCGACTTCGCCGTCACCGCCTACGGCGCGGTGGGCGACGGGACCACGGACTGCACGGCGGCGTTCCGCGCGGCGGTGCAGGCGTGCGCGGCGGCCGGGGGCGGGCGCGTGGTTGTCCCCGAGGGGCGCTTCCTCACCGGGCCCATCCACCTGCGCAGCAACGTGAACCTGCACGTGCGGCGCGGCGGCACCGTCGCCTTCAGCCGCGATCCCGCCGACTACCTCCCCGCCGTCTTCACCCGCTGGGAGGGGATGGAGCTGATGGGCTACTCGCCCCTCGTCTACGCCTTCGGGCAGGAGAACGTCGCCGTCACCGGCGAGGGGACGCTGGACGGGCAGGCGGACGAGACGCACTGGTGGCCGTGGAAGGGCGCCTGGAAGCAGCGTCGCGAGTGGGCCAACAATCCCAACCAGCTCCCCGCGCGCGCCCGGCTGATGGAGATGGTGGAGGCGGGGACGCCGGTGGAGGAGCGCGTCTTCACCGAGGGATCGTACCTGCGGCCGCAGTTCATCCAGCCGTACCGCTGCCGCAACGTGCTGGTGGAAGGGGTCACCATCGTCAACTCGCCGATGTGGGAGATCAACCCCGTGCTGTGCACCAACGTGACGGTGCGCGGGGTGAGCGTGGTGACGCACGGTCCCAACAACGACGGCTGCAACCCCGAGTCGTGCCGCGACGTGCTGATCGAGCGCTGCCTCTTCGACACCGGCGACGACTGCATCGCCATCAAGAGCGGGCGCAACGCGGACGGGCGGCGCATCAACGTCCCCAGCGAGAACATCGTCGTCCGCGGCTGCCGGATGAAGGACGGCCACGGCGGCGTGACGCTGGGGAGCGAGATCAGCGGCGGCGTGCGCTACGTCTTCGTGGAAGAGTGCGAGATGGACTCGCCCAACCTGGAGCGGGCGCTGCGCTTCAAGAACAACGCGATGCGCGGGGGCGTGCTGGAGCACGTCTACATGCGCAACGTGCGCATCGGCCAGCTGGCGGACTCGGTCGTCTCCGTGGACCTGTACTACGAGGAGGGGCGGGAGGGGCCGTTCGTCCCCGTGGTCCGCAACGTGGAGCTGCGCAACGTCACCAGCGGCAGGAGCGAGTACGCGCTGTACATGCGCGCGTACGAGGGGTCGGAGATCAGCGACGTGCGCGTGGCCGACTCCCGCTTCGACGGGGTGGAGCGGGGGAACGTGACGGAGGGGGTGCGCGGGCTGCAGCTGTCCAACGTGTGGATCAATGGGCAGCCGGCGTCGTCCACCAGCCACGAGGTGGCCGCGCGCCCGGATTCCGAGCGCCGCCCCAGCGACATGCGCGTCCGTCCGGCCCCGCGGTGAGGGGGCAGGCACCGTGACCAGCGACTGAAGTCGCCGCAACGGCTACGCGCTGTCCGCCTTCGCGGACGACCGGGACGCCGGCCCCGGTGCACCTGGATGGCGTGCGGCAGGAGCAGTCCGCGCAGGCGGACTTCGTGAAGTTGCAGCAGCGGTTTCAACCGGCGGGCGGGAGGACTGCTCGCCCGCGACCAGACCAGCCATCACCTGAGCTTTTCGGATGATGAGACTTCATCGGATCGCCGCGGTCGCGCTCGCCGCGGCCCTCACCGCGGCGCCATCGATCGGCGCGCAGGTGCCGCACCTTGCCGCCGGCGAGGGGCTGGGCGAGGGCTCGCGCCAGCCGGACGACGCGCCGCTCCCCATCCCCAACGCCCCGCCGCGCGCCCGCCGCTCCTCCGACGGGCGTCCGTGGAGCGTGCGCGTGGCGGAATCGGTGATGCGCCGCAACCCGCAGACGCACCGGCGCTGGGACTACACGCAGGGCGTCGTCCTGGGCGCCATCGAGCGCGTGGCCCTGGCGAACGGCGGCGACGCGCGGATGCTGGACTACGTGCGCTCGAACATGGACCGCTGGGTAAAGCCCGACGGCTCCATCGAGGGCTACGAGATGGCGGAGTACAACATCGACGAGGTGGCGCAGGGGCGGCTGCTCTTCGGGCTGCTGCGGCGCACGGGGGACGAGCGCTACCGCCGCGCCGCGGACCTGCTGCGCCAGCAGCTGCGCACGCACCCGCGCACGCCGGAGGGCGGCTTCTGGCACAAGCAGATCTACCCGCAGCAGATGTGGCTGGACGGCCTCTACATGGGCCAGCCCTTCTTCGCCGAGTACGCAAAGACGTTCGGCGAGCCGGCCGCGTTCGATGACGTCGCGAAGCAGTTCCTGCTGGTGGCCCGCCACACCCGAGACCCGCAGACGGGGCTGATGTACCACGCCTGGGACTACGCGAAGGCGCAGCCGTGGGCGGACACGGCGACCGGCCTGTCGCCGCACTTCTGGGGGCGGGCGATGGGGTGGTACGTGATGGGGGTGGTGGAGACCCTGGACCACTTTCCCGCCGACCATCCCGACCGCGCCGCCATCATCCGGACGCTGCGCGACGCGGCGGAGGCAGTCGCCCGCGTGCAGGACCCGGTGACGGGGCTGTGGTGGGACGTGCTGGACCAGCCCAACCGCGCCGGCAACTACCTGGAGGCCAGCGCCAGCAGCATGTTCGTCTACGCGCTGGCCAGGGGTGCGCGGCTGGGATACATCCACCCCGAGTACCGGCAGGTGGCGGAGCGCGGCTTCGACGGCCTGCTGAGCAACCTGGTGCGGGAGAACCCGGACGGCACCGTGTCGCTGATCAACGTGGTGCAGGTGAGCGGGCTTGGCGGCAATCCGCGGCGCGACGGCAGCTACCGCGACGGCTCGTACGCCTACTACGTCAGCGAGCCCGTGGTGACGGACGACTACAAGGGCGTGGGCCCCTTCATCCTGGCCGCGCTGGAGCTGGGGCGGTGACGCGCGGAGGCCGCGACGAGCGAAGGGATTCGTCGCTGGAACTTCGCGACGTCCGCCTTCGCGGACCGCTCCTGCCGCGCGCCGTCCGGGTGCACCATCCCGCTCGCCCGTTCACCCCTTCACCCGTTCACCTGCTCACCGCGCGGGGAACGTGATCAGCGAACTCTTCTCCCTCGCCGGAAAGCGCGCGCTCGTCACCGGCGCCAGCCGGGGCCTGGGGCAGGCGATGGCCGTGGCGCTGGCGGAGGCGGGCGCGGACGTGGTGTGCGCCAGCACGCGCCGCGGCGGCACGGACGAGACGGCGGCGTTCATCCGTGCCGCGGGGCGGCAGGCGTGGCAGGTGGAGGCGGACCACGCGGACCGCGCTTCCGTGCTGGCGATGGCGGACGAGGCGGAGACGCTGGCCGGGCGCATCGACGTCCTGGTGAACAACGCCGGCACCATCCGCCGCCACCCGGCCGCGGAGTTCCCGATGGAGGAGTGGGACGCGGTCATCCGCACGAACCTGGATTCCGTCTTCCTGCTGAGCCAGCGGCTGGGGCGGGGGATGATCGAGCGCGGGGCGGGAAAGATCATCAACGTCGCCTCGCTCCTCTCCTTCAGCGGCGGGATGACGGTCCCCGCGTACACGGCCAGCAAGCACGCCGTCGCGGGGCTGACGAAGGCGCTGGCGAACGAGTGGGCGCGCCACGGCGTGCAGGTGAACGCCATTGCCCCCGGCTACTTCAGCACCGACAACACGCAGCGCCTGCGCGAGGACCCCGCGCGCCACGCCGAGATCTCCGCCCGTATTCCCGCCGCGCGCTGGGGCGAGCCGGAGGACCTCGCGGGCGCCGTGGTGTTCCTGGCGTCGCGCGCGAGCGACTACGTGAACGGGCACGTGCTGGTGGTGGACGGGGGGTGGATGGCGCGGTAAGGGGCCCGCCCCCGGCGGGGCCCGCCCCCGGCCTCGCTCAGGCTCGTCCACCCCCTCCCGCAAACTGCGCGGGAGGGGGGATACACTTCGGGCGGCCAACCTGCCGGATGGCGAGGTCCGCGCGCAGCAGGCGGTTCGATGTTTATCCCCTCTCCCGCTTGCGGGAGAGGGTGCGGCGCCAGGCCGCGGGTGAGGGCCTTCTGCGGGCGGCAGCCGGTTCGCGGTCGGGCACGAGCCCAGCGCCAACCCCAACCTCCCCCAGGGGTTTTTGGGGGAGGTGGGCGAGTAATGCGAGCCCGGAGGGGGCGTGGCCCGGAGGCCGCCCCATCAGCACTTACCGGATTTGATCGATGACGATGCACTACCTCCCGTCGCCGGAGCAGGCGCGCCGGATGGACACCGCGGAACTCCGCGACCGCTTCCTGCTCGGCGGGCTGTTCCAGCCAGGGCGCGTGACGCTGCGCTTCGTGGATCTGGACCGCGTGGTGGTCGGCGCGGCGGTGCCGGACGGCGTGCCGCTCACGCTGGATGCGCCGCCGGAGATGGCGTCCGAGTTCTTCTGCGAGCGCCGGGAGATCGGCGTGCTGAACGTCGGTGGGGCGGGGAGCGTGACGGTGGATGGGGAACGCCACGCGCTGGCGCCCCGCGACGGGCTGTACGTGGGCCGCGGGAGCCGCCGGGTGTCGTTCGAGAGCGACGACGCAGCGAAGCCCGCGCGCTTCTACCTGGTCAGCTATCCCGCGCACGCCGCGTATCCGACCACCCGCGTGGCCCACGCGGACGCCGACGCGACGGAGCTGGGGACGGTGGCGCAGGCCAACCGCCGCATCCTGCGCAAGTACTTCCACCCCGGTGGCGTGCAGACCGCGCAGCTGGTGATGGGCGTCACGGAGCTGCAGGAGGGGAGCGTGTGGAACACCATGCCGGCCCACACGCACGCGCGGCGGACGGAGGTCTACCTCTACTTCGCGGTGCCGCAGGACGCCGTGGTGGTGCACCTGCTGGGCGAGCCGGACCAGACGCGCCACCTGGTGGTCCGCGACGAGGAGGTCGCGCTCTCGCCCGGGTGGTCCATCCACTCCGGCTGCGGCACCGCCGCGTACTCGTTCTGCTGGGCGATGGGCGGCGAGAACCAGGCCTTCGCCGACATGCAGGGCGTGGCGATGGAGGCGCTGCGGTAGGGGAACGGCCTCCATCGTGGGGGGCGTGGGTCGTGCCCCGCGCCCCCCGGGTTGCAACCACCCCGGGTCGAACCACCCCGGGTTGGAACCACCCCGGGTTGAAACCCGGGGCTGGAACGGCCAGAAGCCCCGCCCTGGGCTCGCGGAGCTCGCCCGGCGGGGCTTCACCCCCACGGGCCTTCGCGCACGAGCGTTGGCCGCGGGAGCCGGTGAAGCCCCGTTTTGCGAGGAACGAGCAAAGACGGGGCTTATGGCCGTCGTAGCCGCGGGCTTTAGCCCGTGGTGCGGTCGCGCGGGACTCGCCTTCACACGCACGATACGAAGCACGGCAATGCCCAACACGTCCAGGACACCGTCGATGACGATCATCCGCACCTCCGCCGCGCTGGTTGCCGCCGCGCTGGCCGCCATCCCCGCCGCCGCGCAGCCCGGCGTTGTGGTGCGCGCCGAGAACCCGCTCCCCGTCGCGCGGCCGGACGAGGTGCTCGCCCTTCCCTGGGCCCAGCTGCAGCGCGCGCTGCCGGGGCTGGCCGCGGGCCGCGTGCGCGTGGTGGACGCCGCCGGCGCCGAGGCCGTGACGCAGACCATCGACAACGACGGCGACGGCGCGGTGGACGAGCTGCTGGTACTCACCAGCTTCTGGCCCGGCGAGCGCAGGGACCTGCTGGTGCAGGCGCAGGCGCCCTCCGCCGCGCCGGCCGCGCGCGCCCACGCCCGCCACGACGACCACCGCGACGACGTGGCGTGGGAAAGCGACCGCATCGCCTTCCGCATCTACGGGCAGGGGCTGTGGCAGGCGGCGGAGTTCGAGCCGCTGGTCAGCAGCGGCGTGGACGTCTGGCCCAAGCGCGTCCGCGACCTGATCGTGGACCGCTGGTACGCCAGAGGCCACGACGAGTACCACCGCGACACCGGCGAGGGCGCCGACTTCTACACCGTCGGCCCCACGCTGGGCGCCGCGGGCGTGGGCGTGCTGGGGGCGGATGGAAAGGTCGTCTCCGCCAGGAACTTCCGCGCGCACCGCATCATCGCCGACGGCCCCATCCGCGCCGTCTTCGAGCTGGCCTACGACCCGTGGGACGCCGCCGGCGTGCAGGTGAACGAGACGCGGCGGATCACGATCGACGCGGGCCAGAACCTGTACCGGATGGAGACCACCTTCCGCACCCCCGACGGCCGCGACCTGCCCTTCGTGACCGGCACCGTCAAGCGCGAGGGGCTCATCGGCAGCAACCGCCGGAGTGGACAGTGGGGATGGCTGGCGACCTGGGGCCCCGTGGAGCGCAGGAACGGCGGCCACGGGCACCTGGGGACGGCAGTGCTGATGCCGGCCGGCGCCTTTCAGGACGTGAGTGAGATTGAGAATCATTTCCTGGTGACCTCCACCGCCCGCTCCGGCACTCCCTCCGTGCAGTACGCGGGCGCCGGATGGACCGCCAGCGGCGACTTCCGCTCGGTCGAGGACTGGTGGCGCTACCTGGATACGTTCGCCGAGCGCCTGGCCAACCCCATCCGCGTGACGATCGGCGGCGCCGCGTCCGCCGCCCGCTGATTCGCGGTTCGATGGAATCCGGAGGGCTTCCGCCGCTACCGATGACCCGCCGGCAGGCGGTGGGCGCGCTCGCCGCGCTGGCGCTGCCGCTGGACCTGCGCATCGGCGCGGCGGACGGCGCTCCGCTGGATGACGGGCTTGTCGCAGCGCAGGAGGGCGGCGACCTCGGCAACCTCACCGGGCCGATCGAGTGGATCGGGCGGGAGAGCGGGCCGTCGCTCTCCTTCCTCGATCCGCGGTGGACCTCGCTGGACGAGTGGAAGGCGGCCGCCCGGTCCGCCTTCCATCGCCACCTGTCGTTCGATCCCGCGCCCGCCGCCATCCACGCCGAGCCGGTCCGCGTGGAGGAGCGCGACGGGTTCCGCATCGAGCACGTCCGCATCCACGCATCCCCCGCGTACGCCATCCCCGCGCGCGTGCTGGTGCCGTCCGGGCGCCGCGGCCGGCTTCCCGCCGTCGTGGCGCTGCACTGCCACGGCGGGCAGTACGCCTGGGGCGCCGCCAAGCTCGTCTCCAGCCCGGACGATCCGCAGCCGCTGGTCGAATATCGCCAGCGCCTCTACGGCGGCCGCGCCTGTGCGGAAGATCTCGCGCGGCGCGGCTTCGTGGTGATCGTGATCGACGCGTTCTACTTCGGCCCGCGCCGGCTGCGGCCGGAAACGCTCGCGCGTGACGCCGTCCCTGCCGAGGCGCGCGAGGCGTTCGATTCGCTCGCGACACTTCCGGAAGGCTCCGCCGGGCGCAATCGCGCCGAAAACCGCGTCGCGAGCGCGTTCGAGGCGCCCGTTGCGAAGACGCTGCTGGCGGCGGGCGCCTCGTGGCCCGGCGTGATCGCGTGGGATGACCGCCGGACGGTCGATTACCTCGTCACGCGGGACGACGTCGATCCGGCGCGCATCGCCTGCATCGGCCTCTCCGGCGGCGGGTTGCGCGCGGCGTACCTGGCCGCCGCCGATCCGCGGATCAGCGCCGCGTGCGTGGTGGCGTGGATGAGCACGCTGGGCGAGATGGTGCCCGCGCACGCGCGCCGGCACACCTGGATGGCGTGGGTGCCGGGGCTGCGTGGGTCGCTGGAACTGCCGGACGCCGCCGCGCTGGCGGCGCCCGGCGCGCTGCTGGTGCAGCAGTGCGCGCGGGACACGCTCTTCCCGATGGCGGGAATGCGCGCCGCGGTGGAGCGGCTGGAGCGCATCTACACGAAGGCGGGGATTCCGGAGCGCTTCCGCGGCGCGTTCTACGACGAGCCCCACTCCTTCACGCCGCGCATGCAGGACGACGCGTTCGCGTGGCTGGAGGGGGCCCGCCCCCGGCCTCGCTGAGGCTCGGCCACCCCCTCCCGCAAACTGCGCGGGAGGGGGTGTAGACTTCGAACGGAGTGCGGGGCGCGATGGAGGGTGTGGTGTGAGCGCCGGGCTCTTTCCTCCGGTGAGATGCCTGTCGACGCGCCTCCGCCGTTCTCCCCCTCTCCGCGAGGAACGAGCGGGGAGGGGGCTGGGGGGAGGGGCCCTCGCGTGCGCAGCGAGATCTCCGCCGACCCGCCTTCGCCGTTCTCTCCCTCTCCTCGCGCAGTCTGCGAGGGGAGGGGGCCGGGGGGGAGGGGGCCTCACGCCGCAGCGAGCACGCCGGCGTCCAGGAACTCCTCCACGCTGCAGTAGATCCCCCGCGGCGCGTACTCGCGCATGTAGAGGTCGGCGGTCTGGCCCTCCGCCGGCTGGCTGGCGTCGTACTCCGGCACGGCGTAGGTGGAGTACGGGAAGGCCGGGTTCGCCACCAGGTTGCGGTACACCACCGCCACCTCGTCGTGGTCGCCCCAGGGAAGGAAGTTCCACCCCTCTTCCTCCACCTTGCGCATCACCTGCGGGTGCCGGCGGGCCAGGACCAGCGTCACGTCGTCGCGGGCGTCCGCCTTCGCCTGGAAGTCGGGGAGGCACGCCGTCACGTTGGTCAGCTTCGAGTAGACGTTGAACGACCAGTAGCGCACCATCGGCGCCGCCTGCAGGATGCCGTCGGGGTGCTCCGTGTGGGTGAAGGTGGGCCGCTTCATACGGATCACCGCCACCGTGTCGCCCACCGGGTTGAAGATGCTGTACAGGTACGCCGCGTCCCCGTTGGGATAGAGGCCGCCTCCCGAGTTGCGGTAGAACTTCACCTGGCCGCCGGCGTTCGCGGGCGGCAGGTTCACCTTCGCCCCGCCCTGCGCCGCCTGCGTGGGCGGGCAGGCGACCTGCTGCCCCGTCGCCGGGTCGAACGCGGTGATGGTGGGGAGGGGAACGCCGCCCTCCAGCCGGTAGCGGCCGGTCAGGTCCGGGTCCGCCACGTACACCCGCAGGTACACCGAGACCACCGGGGCGTCGGCGGGGAAGGTGATCACGTTCGGCGCGCCGCCGGTGGGCGAGCCCTCGGGCACCACCAGCAGCGTGTAGGTGCGCTCGGGCGTGCCGCGGTCCACCGCCAGGCAGAAGGGGTTCCGGCTCCCCGGGTCAGGGACGATGGCGGTGTCCAGCAGCGACGACGGCGGGCCGCCCGGCGGGTTGATGAACTCCCCCTGGTCGTCGTAGACGTTGTAGCTCATGAAGCGCGCGTGGGCGAACTGGCCCGTCAGCCGCACGCCGAAGGTGTCGCCCGGCTGGCGGGTGAAGCAGTAGTACCAGTAGGTGGCGTACATGTCGGGGCCGTACGGCACCCAGCGGAACTGGCCGCTCATGGCGCGGCTCCACCCGCCCGTGCAGTCGAACTGGATGTTCATGGTGGGTCTCCTCGTCGAAGGTTCACAGGATGCGGATCGACCGGCGTCCGCCGCTCCCGGCGCCGCGCGGCTATGCGCCGCCGCGCGCGGGGACGGGGCGCAACTGCTGCAGCGTCTGGCTCTTCAGCCCCAGGTAGTGGAAGGTGCCGCCGAAGCCGGGGCTGACGATGGAGCCGTTCCAGTGCGGGTCCAGGATCGGCGACGACGCCACCAGCGCCCCGGTCGCGGCGTCGCGCCAGACCGCGCGGTCGCCCTCCGACGCGTCGTAGTCCGTCCCGATGAGCTGCCGGTCGTCGCGCCCGCCCACCAGCGCGGCGAAGCAGAACATCTTCTGCTGCACCTTCCAGCGCAGGCTGAAGCCCCGCTCCGGGTCCAGGTCCAGCGCGGCCAGCCACCCGCCCACGAACTCGGCGGTGAAGACGCGGCCGTTCTCGGGGTCCACCGCCGGCTTGGAGCCGCTGGCGCTCATCGGGCAGCCGGGGAAGGGCTGAAAGCGGAAGGCGCGGCGGTCGTCGCGGCGGTCGATCGCCCAGATGGTGAGCGGCTCCATCGCCGACTGGAAGCCGTTGTTCTGGATGATCACCCAGTCGTTCATCAGCGCCGCGGCGGTCCCGGGCTGGCCCTTGCCCACGTACTCCACCGGCCCCCATTCCAGGTCCAGCTCCAGCCGCCCGTCCTGGAAGCGGTAGCGCCACAGGTTGCGGATGCCGGGGCAGTAGACGTAGTCCACCCCGTCGTGCCGCTCCGTCTCGATGCGGCCCAGGATGAACTCGCGCGTCTGCACCTGCGCCACGATGGGCATGCGCTCGTCGCGGGTGTCCACCGCCACCAGGAAGGAGGGGAAGTTGTGGTAGGCGGCGCAGGGGAGCCCCAGGTTGGTCTGCAGCCCGCTCTGGTCGCACGGGTGGCCGCGCTCCATGGACTTGGCGAACAGGATGCCGTCCGGCGAGACCACGAAGCCGTTGTACGCGGCGCCGCCCTGCCCCTCGTGCTGCGGCAGCGTGATGGTGCGGTGCTCGCCCGTCTCGGGGTGGATGCGGGCCAGCACGTTGCCGGCGACGGCGTACACGAAGCCGTCGCCCAGCACCGCCGCCACGCCGGGGTAGTTCCAGTGGTGGGGAAGGTGGATGTGCCGGCGCCACACCTCCTCCAGCGTCGCGGGGTCCAGCCTGGCCACGTAGGCACCGGCGCCCTGGCTCACGTAGCCGCCGTAGGCGAACAGCTCGTCCGGCTCTCGGGTGGCGACGTTGTACAGCGAGGGGTACTCGCGCGGCGCCACCCGTACCTCCAGCTCCACCTTCTCCGCCCCGGCGATCTGCTGCAGGGTGCGGGTGTGGGGAAAGAGCGCCGTGCGGGCGGAGTCGAAGTGCTCGAACGGGTTCAGCGAGCGGTAGTAGGCGCCGGCGGAGGGGCCGGTCTCCAGCAGCGCCCCCACGGGCACCCGCGCCGCCGGGTCCGCGCCGGCGGGGAGGTCGAGGGCCGCGGTGCCCGCGGCGGGTTCGGTCTGCGTCATCGTCGTCTTCCTTTCCAGGGTGAGAGGGAATGGCCGTGGTGTGCCGCGGAGAAGGCGGCGCGCGGGCGTGGACGGGCGGCGGCGGGGCCGGCGGAGCGTGCATCGGCGCTTCTCCTTGCGGGGGAGGGCGTCGCTCCGGCTTGCGTCGGCCGGATGCGCGCTCCATGATGGCCCGGGGTTTTCAATCCGCTTTACCGTTCGGCTCAATCTCCGCGTTGAATGGGAGGTCCCCCGTGAGCCGGTTCTCCATCCACGTCCTGGGCGACCCCGTGCTGCAGGGCCCGCACGGCCCGCTGGCCGGGCGCGCGGCCCACAAGCGTCGCCTGGCCGTGCTGGCCATCCTGGCCGTGGCGCGGGGGCGGCCGGTGGGGCGCGAGCGGCTGCTGGGGCTGCTGTGGGGGGAGCAGACGGCGGAGTCCGCGCGGCACAGCCTCTCCGAGGCCATCTACGTGCTGCGCAAGGAGCTGGGGGAAGACGCGCTCCTCCCCGCGGGGAGCGACGTGGCGCTGAACCCGGAGGTGGTGGGGAGCGACGTGGCGCGCTTCGAGGCGGCGCTGGAGGCGGGCGACGCCGAGGCGGCGGTGCGGGCGTACGGGGGGCCGTTCCTGGACGGCTTCCACGTGTCGGACGCGCCGGAGTTCGAGCGGTGGGTGGACGGCGAGCGCGGCCGGCTGGCGCGCGCCTACGCGGGCGCGCTGGAGGCGCTCGCCGCCGCGGCCGAGGCGGAGGGGAGCGCGCTGCGGGCGGTGGAGTGGTGGCGGCGGCTGACCTCGCACGACCCGTTCAGCTCGCGCGCGGCGCTGCGGCTGGTGCGCGCGCTGGACGCCGCGGGCGAGCGCCCCGCCGCCCTCCGCTTCGCCGACACGCACGCGGCGCTGCTGCGCGAGGAGCTGGGCGTCGCCCCCGACCCGGCGGTGGAGGCGCTGGCCGAGCGGCTCCGCGCCGAGTCGCCCGTCCAGGGGGGAGCCG
>DATAAG010000827.1:0-4795 GCA_036260235.1 Longimicrobium sp. | reverse complement strand
CCGTGCTCAAGGCGGGCGGGGCGTATCTCCCGCTCGACCCTGCGTATCCCGGAGAGCGGCTGCGCTACATGCTGGAGGACGGTGCGCCCGCGGCGCTCCTCACCGAGCCCGCGCTGCGCCCCCTGTTTGCCGACGCCACCGTCCCGGTCGTCGAGCTGAACGCCGCGACGCCGGCGTGGGCTTCGCTCCCCGCGACGGACCCGGGGCGCGGAGGGCTCACGCCGGAGCACCTGGCGTACGTGATCTACACCTCGGGCTCCACCGGCCGTCCCAAGGGTGTGCGCGTGTCGCACGGGAGCCTTGGCGCCACGCTGGCCGTGGCGCGCGACGCGTTCGGCTTCGGCGCCGGGGACCGCGTTCCCTCGCTCGCCTCGTTCGCCTTCGACATCTGGCTGTTCGAGACGCTCCTCCCCCTCCTGGGCGGCGGCACCGTGCGGCTGGTCCCGCGCGAGCGGGTGCCGGACGTGCCGCGGCTGGTGGAGGACCTCGCCGGGTGCACCGCGGTGCACGCGGTGCCGGCGCTCATGCGCCGGATCGTGGAGGAGGTCCGCGCCAGGCCCGGGGGCGTTCTGGGCGCCCTGCGCCACGCCTTCGTGGGCGGTGACGCGGTCGCGCCCGACCTGCTGGAGGAGATGCGGACGGCGTTCCCGGCGGCGGAGATCCACGTCCTGTACGGCCCCACGGAGGCGGCGATCATCTGCGCCGCGCACCGGCTGGGCGGGGAAGCGGCGGCGCGGCAGATGGTGGGGCGGCCGCTGGGGAACGCCGCGCTCTACGTGGTGGAGCCCGGAGGGAGGGTGGCGCCGGTGGGGGTCCCCGGGGAGCTGTGGCTGGGCGGCGCCAGCGTAGCGCGCGACTACCTGGGGCGGCCGGGACTGACGGCGGAGCGCTTCGTCCCCGATCCCTTCGCCACCGGGCCGGGGGCGCGGCTCTACCGCACCGGCGACCGGGTGCGGTGGCTTTCGGACGGGGCGGTGGAGTTCCTGGGGCGGACCGACCACCAGGTGAAGGTGCGCGGGTTCCGCATCGAGCCGGGCGAGATCGAGGCGCGGCTGCTGGAGCACGCCGGCGTCCGCGAGGCGGTGGTGCTCGTGCGCGAGGACGCGCCGGGCGAGAAGCGGCTGGTGGCGTACGTGGCGAGCGACGAGACGGCCGGAGCGGACGTGCTGCGGGCGCATCTCTCGGAACGCCTCCCCGAATACATGGTCCCGGCGGCGTACGTGCGGCTGGAGACGCTGCCGCTGACCCCGAACGGCAAGGTGGACCGCAAGGCGCTCCCCGCGCCCGAGGGCGACGCGTTCCCCGCGCGCGCCTACGAGGCGCCGTCCGGCACGCTGGAGGAGACGGTCGCGGCGATCTGGGCGGAGTTGCTGGGCGCGGAGCGGGTGGGCCGGCGCGACCACTTCTTCGAGCTGGGCGGGCACTCGCTCCTGGCCACGCGGGTGGTGTCGCGGGTCCGCGAGCTGTTCGGGATGGAGCTGCCGCTGCGGGCGCTCTTCGAGGGGCCCACGGTGGCGGAGCTGGCCGGGCGCGTGGAGGAGATCCGCCGCGCGGGCGAGGGTGCCGCCCTCCCGCCGCTCGTTCCCGTCGCCAGGGAGGTGCCGCTGCCGCTCTCCTTCGCGCAGGAGCGGCTCTGGTTCCTGCAGCAGATGGAGCCGGAGGGCGTCGGCTACAACATGCCCTGGCCGCGCCGGCTGCGGGGGCGCCTCGACACGGGCGCCCTGGAGCGGGCGCTGGGCGAGCTGGTGCGCCGCCACGAGGCGCTGCGGACCACGTTCCGCCCGGTGGAGCAGGGCGCCGTGCAGATCGTCCACCCGGCCGAGCCCGCGCGCCTGCCCGTGCTGGACCTCACCGGGCTCGCGCCGCAGGCCCGCGAGCACGAGGCGCGGCGCCTGGCGCAGGAGGACGCGGAGCGCCCCTTCGACCTGGAGCGCGGTCCGCTGCTGCGCGCGACGCTGGTGCGCCTCTCCGACGAGGAGCACGTGCTGCTGCTGAACATGCACCATATCGTCAGCGACGGCTGGAGCATGGGCGTGCTCGTCCGCGAGCTGTTCACCTTCTACGAGGCGCTCTCGCTGCCCTCCGGTGCGGCACGGCCGGCGTCGCCGCTGCCGCCGCTGGCGGTGCAGTACGCGGACTTCGCCGTGTGGCAGCGCGGCTGGCTGCGGGGCGAGGTGCTCCAGCGGCAGCTCGACTGGTGGCGGGAGCGGCTGGGCGGCGCGCCGGCCGCACTGGAGCTCCCGACCGACCGCCCGCGTCCCGCGGTGGCGAGCTCGCGCGGCGCCTCACTCATGTTCCGCCTTCCCGCGGACGTCACACGGGGGCTCCGCTCTCTCGCCCGGCGAGAAGGGGCTACGCTCTACATGGTGACGCACGCCGCCTTCGACCTGCTGCTCTCGCGCTGGTCGGGGCAGGAGGACCTGGTCGTCGGCTCTCCGATCGCGGGACGCACACAGGTGGGGACGGAGGGGCTGATCGGCTTCTTCGTCAACACGCTCGCGCTGCGCATCGATCTCTCCGGCGACCCGTCGTTCCAGGAGCTCGTGCGGCGCGTGCGGGAGACGGCGCTGGGGGCATACGCCCACCAGGACCTCCCCTTCGAGCGTCTGGTGGAGGAAGTCGCTCCGGACCGCGGGCTGTCGCACACGCCGCTTTTCCAGGTGATGTTCGCGCTCCAGAACGCGGACTCCGGCGAGCGGCCCGTCGTCGCCGGGCTTCGGCTGGAGCCGTTCGAGGGCGAGATCCGGACGGTGCGCTTCGGCCTGGAGCTGGACCTCACGGAGGTGGGCGAGGAGCTGGTGGGGAGCGTGCGCTTCGGTACCGACCTGTTCGACGCTGCCACCATGGAGCGCTTTGCGGCGCAGTACCGGGTCGTCCTCGCCGCGGCCGTCGCCTCGCCGGAAGAGCGCCTGTCGCGCCTGGCGATCCTGCCCGCGGAGGAGGAGCGTACGCTCCTGGCGTACGGGAGCGGTCTCGCCCGCAAGGACGCGGGCGGCGTCCCGGTGCACCGCCTCTTCGCGGCACAGGCCGCCCGCACGCCGGAGGCCCCGGCCGTCCTGTTCGCGGGGGAGTCGCTCTCCTACGCCGAGCTGAACGCGCGCGCCGAGCGCCTCGCGCGGGAGCTTCGGCGCCGCGGCGTCAGGGCGGGGACCACGGTCGCCGTGTGCCTGCAGCGCGGCCCGGGCGTGCTCGTCGCGCCGCTGGCGGTCTGGAAGGCGGGCGGCGTCTACCTGCCGCTCGATCCCGCCCATCCGGCGGAGCGGCTGTCCTTCCTGCTCGCCGACTCGGGCGCGGAGCTGGTGGTCACCGAGCCGGCGCTGGCCGGGGTGCTGCCGGAGCGGGAGGTGGAGGTGGTGCTGCTGGACAGGATCACCGCTCCCCAGGATCGGGAGGGAGCGGACGAGGGCGGTGCGGCGGCGGCGGAAGTCCTGCCGGGCGACCTGGCCTACCTGATCTACACGTCGGGGTCTACGGGTACCCCCAAGGCGGTGATGGTCGAGCACGCGCAGCTCACCCACACCCTGCGCGCCAGCCTGGAAACGCTCGGCTTCGCCCCCGGTGACGTGGTGGCGGCGCTCGCGTCGACCTCGTTCGACATCTCGCTGCTGGAGCTGGTCACGCCGCTCCTGGCCGGGGGCGCGGTGCGGATCGTCCCGCACGAGGTCGCGCGAGACCCGGAGACGCTGGTGGAGGCCACGGCGGACGTGACGGTGCTGCACGCCGTTCCCGCGCTGATGCGCCAGGTCGTGGAGGTGGTGCGCGGCGGGGGGATGCTGCCCCGGACGCGGCTCCTGCTGGTGGGCGGGGATACGGTGCCGCCCGACCTGCTGGAGGACATGCGCGCGCTTTTCCCGGCGGCGGAGACGCGCGTTCTCTACGGGCCGACCGAAGGGACGATCATCTGCGCAACGTATGCCGTACCCGCGGAGGGTGCGGTCGCCGGGCACCCGCTCGGGGGGCCCCTCCCGGGCGTGCGCCTGGCCGTCCGCGGCCCGCGCGGTGAGATGGCGCCGGTGGGAGTGCCCGGCGAGGTGTGGATCTCGGGCGGAGGGGTGGCACGGGGCTACCTGGGCCGGCCGGAGCTGAACGCCGAGAAGTTCGTCGGCGCCGGGGGGGAGCGGGCCTACCGTACGGGCGACCGCGCCCGCTGGCGCGCGGACGGCGTCCTGGAGTTCCTGGGACGCGCCGACGAGCAGGTCAAGGTACGCGGCTTCCGCATCGAGCCCGGTGAGGTGGAGGCCGTGCTGCGCGGGCACCCCGGCGTCCGGGAGGCCGTCGTGCTGGCAAGGGAGGACGCCCCCGGGGACAGGCGCCTGGTCGCCTACGTCGTCCCCGGCGCGGACGGCGTCGAGACCGCCGGCGGCAGGGAGCAGGTGTCCGAGTGGGAGACGCTCTTCGATGACACCTACGCGCAGGACGAGGGGGAGGAAGATCCAACGCTGCAGCTGAAGGGGTGGAACAGCAGCTACACGGGCGAGCCGATCCCGCGCGAGGAGATGCGCGAGTGGGTCGAGCACACGGCGGAGCGCATCCTGGCCCTGCGTCCGGAACGGGTGCTGGAGGTCGGGTGCGGAACGGGTCTGCTGCTGTTCCGCGTGGCGCCGCACACGCGGGCCTACCACGCGACCGACTTCTCGGGGGTGGCGCTGGAGCACGTCCGCCGGCATCTGGCGGGGCTGCCGCAGGTCTCGCTCTCCGAGCGCGAGGCCGACCGGCTGGACGACTACGCAGGGGCGGGGTTCGACCTGGTGGTCGTCAACTCGGTCGCGCAGTACTTCCCGGACCTGGACTACCT
>DATAAG010000826.1:0-2524 GCA_036260235.1 Longimicrobium sp. | reverse complement strand
CGGTGGTGGCGGCGGGGGTGCAGCCGCCCAGCAGCAGGGCCGCGGCGGCCAGCGGGATGATGCACCGGGTTCTCATGGCTCCCTCTCCCCTCCAGGGACGTGGGACGGGACGCGTCGGTGCGTCCGGCGCGCGGGCGGGAGGGCCCTCCATCCGCGCGCCGGCTGTAACGCCACCTTCGCCGCAATTCTGACGCCCGCTGGACAGCGGCGCGCCGCGCGTGCATCGTGTGGGGACGACGTCCACCGGCGCGGCCCTCCGCGCCGCCGACCATGCCATCCGATCCCGGCCGTATCCATGAGAACCCTGTCCCTGACGCTGCTGCTGGCGGTGGCCACCCCCGCGGCGGCCCAGCACGCCGGCCACCACGCCGCGCGCCCGCCCGCCCCGGGCGACACGATCCGCTACGTGGCGGTGTCGGCCGGCCGCCTGACCGGCCACGAGCACGTCTGGCGCGACGCCGACGGCACCTGGCACTCGCAGATGGAATACAACGACCGCGGCCGCGGCCCCAGCGTGCACACCCGGGTGCGGGTGGACGAGCGCGGGCTGCCGGTGTGGATCGAGGCGGAGGGCGTGAACTACTACAAGGCCCCCGTCCGCGAGCGCTTCGAGCTGCGCGACGGCCGCGCCGTGTGGGAGAACAGCGCCGACCGGGGCGACCGCCAGGTGTCGGCCCCGGCCTGGTACGTGTCGATGGACGCCTCGCTCCCCTCGGGGCTGCTGCCGCGCGCCCTGCTGGCCTCGGCGGACCGCTCGCTCCCGCTCATCCCCGACGGCCGGGTGCGCATCGAGCCCGGCGTCGAGCTGCGGGTGAGCGCGGGCGGGCGCACGCAGACGGTGCGGCAGTACGCCATCCACGGGTTCGGCTTTCAGCCCTTCCACCTGTGGCTGGACCAGGACCGGGAGTTCTTCGCCGCGGGCGGCGACTGGCTGGCCTTCGTGCGCGAGGGGTGGGAGTCGGTGCTCCCCGAGCTCTTTCGCGCGGACCAGGACGCCCAGACGGCGTGGGGGGCGGAGCTGGGGCGCACGCTGGCGCACCGGCCCGCGGGTCCCGTCGTCTTCCGCAACGCCAACCTGTTCGATTCCGAGACGGGGCAGAGCCGGCCGGGGACCACGGTGGTGGTGCAGGGAAACCGCATCCAGGCGGTGGGGCCCGACGGCAGCGTGGCGATCCCCGCGGGGGCGCAGGTGATCGACGCCACCGGCAAGGCGCTCCTTCCCGGGCTCTTCGACATGCACGTGCACCTGGGGCTGGTGGACGGGCCCTTCCACCTGGCGTCGGGCGTCACCAGCGTGCGCGACCTGGCCAACGACACCACCGTCTTTCCGCAGGTGGCGGCGGAGTGGAACGCGGGGACCAAGGTGGGGCCGCGGGTGGTGGTGATGGCGGGGTTCATCGACGGCCCCGGCCCCTTCGCCGGCCCCACCGGGCTGCGGGCGGACACGCCCGAGGAGGCGCGGCGGCACGTGGCCTGGTACGCGGACCACGGCTACACGCACATCAAGGTCTACAGCTCGCTCCGGCCGGAGCTGGTGCCGGTGATCGCGGAAGAGGCGCACCGGCGCGGCATGCGCCTGAGCGGGCACATCCCCGAGGGAATGACGGCGGAACAGGCGGTGCGCGCCGGCTTCGACGAGATCCAGCACGCCAACATGCTGGTGCTCAACTTCCTCAGCGACACGCTGGACACCCGCACGCCCCAGCGCTTCAGCGGCCCGGCGCAGGAGGCGCTGTACCTGGACCTGGAGAGCGACTCGGTGCAGGCGCTCGTGCGGCTGCTGAAGGAGCGGGGGACGGTGCTGGACCCCACGCTGAACGCCTTCGAGCAGCTGTTCACCGCGCGGCAGGGCGAGGTGGACCCGGTGCTGGCGGCGATCGCCCACCGGCTGCCCCCCACGGTGCAGCGCGGACTGCGGGGCGGCGGGCTGCCGGTGCCGGAGGGGATGGACCAGCGCTACCGCGACTCCTTCCGCAAGCTGCTGGAGATGACGGCCATGATGCACCGCGCGGGAATCCCCATCGTCCCCGGGACGGACGCCATGCCGGGGTTCGCGCTGCACCACGAGCTGGAGCTGTACGAGTTCGCCGGCATCCCCGCCAACGAGGTGCTGCAGATCGCCACCATCGGCGCGGCGCGGGTGGCGGGGCGCGCGGAGGACCTGGGCTCCATCCGCCCGGGCAAGCTGGCGGACCTGGTGCTGGTGGACGGCAACCCGATGGAGCGCATCAGCCAGCTCCGCTACGTGGACCTGGTGATGAAGGACGGCGTGCTGTACGAGCCGGACGAGCTGTGGGCGGCGGTGGGGGTGGCGCCGCGGTGAGGAAGTGCGTGAGTGCGTGAGTGCGTGAGTGCGTGAGTGCGTGAGTGCGTGAGTGCGTGAGTTGGGGGCGGCGGGTTTCACCCCCGGGGCCCTCACCCGCGGCCTGAGAGCCGCACCCTCTCCCGCAAACTGCGCGGGAGATGGAGTACACGCTGGCCCGGTCGCTGGATCAGGTCGAGCCGCGATCCGAACCTGCTGTTC
>DATAAG010000825.1:0-7315 GCA_036260235.1 Longimicrobium sp. | reverse complement strand
AGCGCATCGCCGAGCCGTTCCGCCGGGCGCTGCCGGGGCCGGCGCCGGAAGCACCGCGCGTCTTCCGGCAGATTGCCGGGAAGACCGATCTCACGCCGGCGGGGCCGGGATGAGGGCGGTCGTCCTGGAGCGGCACGGCGGCCCGGAGGTGCTGCGCGTGCGCGAGGTGCCCGACCCGGTGCCCGGGGCGGGCGAGGTGCGCGTGCGCGTGGAGGCGATCGGCGTCAACTACGCCGAGATCCTGTCGCGGAAGGGACTCTACGGCTGGGCCCCGCCGATGCCGTACACGCCGGGGATGGAGGCCACGGGGACGATCGACGCGCTCGGGGCCGGCGTGGTGGGGCGCGCCGTCGGCGAACGGGTGATCGTCGGCGCGCAGCACGGGGCGTACGCGGATCGGATCGTGGTGCCGGAGCGGCAGGCGCTCCCCGCCATCCCCGGCTTTTCGACGGAGGAGAACGCCGCGATCGCGGTGAACTACCTCACCGCGTGGGTCGCGCTGACGGAGATGGCGCGCCTCCGCCCCACCGACCGCGTCCTGGTCACCGCCGCGGCCGGCGGCGTGGGCACGGCGGCCGTGCAGATCGCCACCCGCTTCGGCTGCGCCACCGTGGGCCTGGCCGGGAGCGACGCCAAGCTCGAGGCGATCCGCGCGCTCGGCGCCGAGGCGGCCGTGAACTACCGCCGCCCCGGCTTCGAAGCGCGCCTGCGGGAGGCCGCCGGCCCCGGCCGCTTCGACGTGGTGGTGGAGGTGGTCGGCGGCGAGGTCTTCCGCGCCGTCTGGCCGGTCCTGGCCCCGTTCGGCCGGGTGGTCGTGGCCGGCTTCGCCAGCCTCGCGCTCCAGAAGTGGAACCCGCTCTCCTGGCTGCGCACCTGGCGCGACCTTCCGAAGGCCGACGTGCGCTCCCTCGCGCCGGCATCGGCCGGCATCATGGCGACGCACGTCGGCTACCTCCTGGACGACCCGCCGCGGCTCGCGCGGGTGTGGGGCGAGCTGATGGGGTTCATCGCGGCGCATGGCATCCGGCCCGTCGTGGGCGCGACCTTCTCCTTCGACCGGATGGCCGGGGCGCACCGGCTGATGGAGTCGCGGCGGAGCGTGGGGAAGATCGTGGTGCGGGTGTGAGGGCGACCGCGCATCATCCCGGTCACGGCGGGCTCCGGACGCGTCGCGGCGGCGGCGGGACGCGGTCAGGCACGCAACGAGCGGATGTCCGGCCGGCTCGCGCTCCCGCGCGGCGAGACGGAGATCGAGAGCGCCCGGAAGCGGCATCACCACTTCATGCGGCTCCCGGACCGAGTCCAGGAAAGAGAGGAGACGATCGTGCACCCCCCGCTCACCGACGTCGAAGTGCGCATCCTCGGCTCGCTCATCGAGAAGGAGGCCACCACGCCCGACAACTACCCGCTCTCCCTGAACGCGCTCCTGGCGGCCTGCAACCAGACGACCAACCGGGAGCCGGTGATGCGCCTGGACGAGGACGCGGCGATCCCGGCGACCGTCTCGCTCCGCCGGCGGGGCCTCGTGCGCCAGATCCAGCCGGTGGGCTCGCGGGTGACCAGGTTCGAGCACCTGCTGGCGGACGAGTTGAAGCTCGACAGGCGCCAGATCGCGGTGCTGGGCGTGCTGATGCTCCGCGGGGCGCAGACGCCGGGCGAGCTGCACGCGCGCACCGAGCGCCTGGAGCCGTTCGCCGACCTCGCCGACCTGGAATCGGTGCTGGACTCGCTGATCGCGCGGCAGCCGGAGCCGCTCGTGGCGCGGCTCCCCCGGCGGCCGGGGCAGAAGGAGGTCCGCTACGCACACCTGCTGGGCGGCGAGACGGCGCAGGCCGATGCGGCCGGGACGGTGGAGGAGCGGCCAGTGCCCACCCGCCGCGCCGGGGTGGAGGACGACCGGGTCGCGGCGCTGGAGCGGACGGTGGAGGAGCTGCGGGCGGAGGTGGCGGCGTTGCGCGCTGAGCTCGGCGAGCTCCGGGCGCAGTTCCGGTAGCGATCGTACCTTCCCTGACGGCTGTTGCGCGGAAAAGACGAAGGCCCCGCAACGGAAGCCGCTGCGGGGCCTGTTCGTTTCGCAGCAGCAGGGGCGGGGCTGCGGCCCGGGTCGCGCACGTCGTCCATACCGGCGCCGGCTCGCAACCATGGATGACGGAAGCCATGTCGCGGGCCCGCGCATCCTGCCATTCCCCACCGCGCCAGAACGGGCGGCCGTCCGGAGGGTTGGACCGGGCCGGTAGGGGTGTTACCCTTCCTCCGCGCCCCCGCGCCCGCAGGCAGGGCGGCAGTGGCGAGGAGAGCAAGACGGACCAGGAAAGGTGAGCGCATCATCGGGAATTCCTCAATCAATCAGGTGGGCCGCAATTGTTCGGCACGGCGGAAACGCACCTCGCCTGCCACGGGGACCACACCGGGGACATCCGCAACGCATCTCTTGAGCTGGACCGGGGTTGTGCGACCCGCGGAAAGAACGGGCCCGACGAGAGGACGTCAGGGATTGTCCCCCCGCGTCCTCACCTGTCCCTCCCCCTCCACACTCACAAACCGCTCCGTGCCGTCACCCGCCGCCGCGGAGGGTGGCGTGGCGGATCACCTCCAGCACCTCTCCGGATCGCGGGCTTAGATTCCGGCGCCCCACGCGCCGTTCGCCTCCACGCCAGCGCAGCCGCGGCCCGCGGTCACCCCCACGTCCACCGCCACGGGCAGCGACAAGGGGCGACTGGCCGTGCGCGCGGGCACTTCTGGTGAGGAAACCCTTCGAGGCCGGTGGTGCACTCTCCATGGAGGCATTGCCGTGAGGATCCAGGCCCCCTCCTTGCTCCATGACCGTCAGCCCGGCCAGCACCTCCGGGCATCTTCACGAAGGCCGCCAGCATACGGCGTTATTGACACGCCGTTCAACCCGTCGCTTATTGCTGGAGATTTATCGACCGCGTTCCATTCACTCTCGTTTTCGGAGGAGTTGCATGCTGATCCAGGCCGTCCCCGTCATCGGGATGAACACCGTGTCCTTCTGCGAGCTGTACACCACGGGTGTGTCCACCACGCTCAAGGTTTCCGTGAGCGGCCCCAGCGTGCAGTCCTACTCCAACATTCTGTCTCCCGGCGCCATGTACCTCAGCCTGGACTTCTCGTGGGAGGGGCCCCCGCCCTACACGGTGATGGTCGCGCCACAGGGCGGGGCGTGGGCGTCCGCAACGGTCCTGGAATCGAGCGCCATTGTCACCTACGTGCCGATCTCCGGCGTGGCCCCCGTCCCCCCATTCCTGGTGGTCCGGACCCCGGGCGCCAAATAACCGGGGCTTCGCGTCCGGCGCGCGTCGCGGGATCGCCCGGCCTCCCCCGCCCGGCTGTGGCGGCGGTCGGAATGCGCCGGGCGCCGCCTTGAACCGGCGCCGACGACGGTTCGGGCATCGCGGCTCCCGTCCTCTCCAGTCCCTTCTTTCATCTCCCCCCTCACTCCGCACCAACGGGTCGGCGATGCGCATTCAGGTGCTCCCCTCCAGGGGGCCGGGCGGTGATGCGTGCCCGCCTCACGAGGACGGCTTTCTCGTGTGGCGGCCGGGCCTTGCGAACGACGTCCCCGCCCCGGTCCGCGCCGTCCGGGGCGCGGGCCGGTTCCTCGTCGTGCACGTTCCCTGAGCCGCCATGGCCACCACCACCATCGCGCTGGAGCGCGTGGACGAGCCGCCGGAGCTGGAGGCGCTGCGGGCGCGCGCCGCCGTCCAACCCGGCGACGCCCGGCTCCACCACGAGCTGGGCGTGGCGCTGCTGATGCGCGGCGACCTGGAGGGCGCGCTCGCGGCGGTGGGGCGCTCCCTGGCGCTCGCCCCGCACGAGCCGTTCGCGCACTGCCTGCTGGGGCAGGTCCGCCTGCTGCAGAACGACTTCGACGCGGCCGAGGCGTCGTTCCGCCGCGCGGTGGAGCTGGACCCGGCCGACGTGGCGGCGCACGCCCAGGTCGCGGTGGTCATGCTGGCGCGCGGCGACCATGCCGGCGCCGCCGCGCTGCTCACCGGGCTGACGGAGCGCCACGCCGATTCGCCGCTGCTCTGGGCCAACCTGGCCTCCGCACGCAAGGCCTGCGGCGACCGCGACGGCGCCATTGCGGCCTGCCGCCGCGCGGTGGAGGCAAGCCCCGAATGGACCGGCGTCCGCCGCGGCCTGGCCACCCTGCTCTACCTCCAGGGACGGTTCACCGAGGCGCTCCGCGAGCGGGAGCGGGTGGTGGCGCTGCAGGAAACGTCCGAGGCGCAGATGGATCTGGGCACCTCGCTGCACGCCGAGGGCCGCCTCGCCGGCGCGCTGGCAGCGTACGAGCGCGCGGCGGCGCTCCGCCCCAGCTGGGGCGCGCCGCTCCTGAACGCGGCAGCCACCGCGGCGGCGCTCGGCGAGCACCGGCGCGCCGCGGAGCACTACCGGCGCGCCATCGAGCTCGAACCCGGAGCTCCCACGCGGCACGTGGACTATGGCCTGACGGCGCTGATGGTGGGCGACTACACCGACGGCCTGCGCGCCTTCGAGTGGCGGTGGCCAGCCGGCGGGGCCACGCTGCAGCGGCCCGAGCTGCACGTGCCGCTGTGGGACGGCGCGCCGCTCGACGGCCGCACGCTGCTGCTGTGGTGCGAGCAGGGGTTCGGCGACATCCTCCAGTTCGTCCGCTTCGCCAGCCGTATCGAGAAACGCGGCGGGCGCGTCATCCTGCACGCACCGCAGAAGCTGGCCGCGCTCCTCGCCACCTGCGACGGAGTGGACGGCGTGGTGACCGACGGCGAATGGCTCGACGCCGACGTGCAGTTTCCGCTGGTGAGCCTGCCCTTCGCGCTGGGGGTGACCCTCGACACGCTGGGCACCACGCCCTACCTGCGCCCGCCCACTCGGTGCGCCGCCGCCGACGAGGCCATCACGCCCGGCGGCGGACGGCTGAACGTGGGGTGCGTGTGGGCGAGCGGAACGCTCTACCCCCGGCACCGGCGGCGTGACTGCGACGCGGCGTCGATGGCGGAGCTCTCCACCATTCCCGGGGTGCGGCTGTTCAGCCTGCAGTACGGCGAGCGCGCGGCCGACGCCGAGCCGTACGCCGGCGCCATCACCGACCTGTCGGACCGCCTGGGCGACTTCGCCACCACCGCCGCCTTCGTGGAGCGGCTGGACCTGGTCGTCACGGTCGATACCGCGATGGCGCACCTGGCGGGGGCGCTGGGCGCGCGCGTCTGGCTGCTGCTGCACGCACACTCCGAGTGGCGATGGATGACCGGCCGTGACGACTCTCCCTGGTATCCGGGGATGCGCCTGTACCGGCAGACGCGCCCCGGTGACTGGTCGGACGTGTTCGCGCGCGTGCGGCACGACCTGGACGAGCTGGCCCGCGCCACCACCGGCGTGGCGGAGTCGCCGCGCACGCTGGTGCGGCCGCGCCTCCCGCCCACGGCACACGTGAAGCAGTACGGCGAACGGCGCACGGGCACCAACTTCCTGCGCGCCCTGCTCTCGGTGAACTACCACGCCGAGGTGCTGATGCACGTGCTGGGCGACAAGCACTCGCCGCCCGCGCCGTTCGCGGAGTACTGGCGCGACGCGCAGCACGACCCCGACCCCGCGCGCGCGTTCGCATGCCGCGCAACCTTCTCCGTTCCCGCCGCCACCACCTCTCCCTTTGCCCTCCAGCAGGTGGAGGAGGTGGCCCACGCCGCGCCCGCCGTGGCCGCCGCCTACGCGCGTGGCGAGTTGCGCTTCGCGGTCACCATCCGCGACCCCTACGCCTGGGCGGCGAGCCTGGGCTGGTTCCTGGGGTGGGCGCCGCGCGGGGCCACCATCCCTGAGACGTGTGTCGCGGAGGTACGCGAGGCGTGCCGGGGCTTCAACGCGCGCTACGCTGCGTGGCTCGGCTTCGCGGCGGGGCCGCCGGGCCCCTGCGCCGTGGTGCGGTACGAGGACCTGATGTCGGCGCCCCGCGAGGTGTGCGAGCGGCTGGCAGGCGACCTGGGGCTGGTCCGCCGTCCGCGCCCGTGGCGGAATCAGGATGGCGTGGTGATTCCCGCGGTGTGGGATCACACGCGTCCGGCACTGGATACGAAGTTCGAGAGCATCAACGACCGCGACCGTGCGTGCGGCGCGCATCTGGCGCCGGCGGTGCGTGACGAGATCACCGCCACCATCGACTGGCGGGTGATTGAGCCGTTCTACGCGCCATTCCGCCAGGACGCCGCCGTGGCCGCGTCCGGAGCCGTATGACGATGCGAGCGCATGCCGGTAATCGAACGACAGGCCCCGCAACGGAAACCGTTGCGGGGCCTGTTGGTGTCGCAGTAGCAGGGGCGGGGCTCGAACCCGCGACCTTACGATTATGAGTCGTACGCTCTGACCAGCTGAGCTACCCTGCCGACCTCCGACTAAACCGGGCCGGCCCTTGCGAGCCGGCCCGGCAACATAGCGGGGGCGGGATTCGAACCCGCGACCTTCGGGTTATGAGCCCGACGAGCTACCAGGCTGCTCCACCCCGCGTCGTGTGGAATAAATGTAGTGTCTTTCAGGGATACCGTCAACCCTTCGCACCATCCCCGGCCTGAGCGGGTAAACCCGCCGCTGGGACAGCCATGAGCCCCGTCTCGACTCGCTCACGCTCGCCGAACGGAGCTTCAACTGCATCGGAACCCGCCTGCCTGCACCGGAACCGGCGGTGCAGTCCGCGCAGGCGGACTTCGCGACGTTCCAGCGGCGGATTCATTCGCTCCTTGAGGCGGACTGCACCGTTACCTGACCAGAACCGCAATCGGCATCATTCGCTCCCGGGGCGGCTCGCGCGGATCTCCGCGGGTCGCGGCCAGGCGGTTCCTCCGCGGCCGCTACTCTCTCGCGGGCGGCGGCGCGGCGGAATCCACCGGGACGAAGCGGTAGAGCAGCTCGCCCTCGCGGATCATGCCGAACCGCTCGCGGGCAATGCGCTCCACTTCTGCGTCGTCCTTCTCCAGCTTGCCGGCCAGCGCCCTGAGCGAGTCCACCTCCGCCCGCGTCTGCGCCAGGCGCGCCTCGGCGGCGCGGCGCTCCTGCTTCAGGCGCACCAGGTGAAAGGCGGAGTACTCGCCCCCCCACAGCGCGTAGTACGCCGCCAGGGCGAGCACGCCGCCGGCCAGCAGGCGGCGGCCGGTGCCGGGGCTCAGCGCCACAGCGACCGCCCGGGGTAGCGGGCGCTGTCGCCCAGGTGCTCCTCGATGCGCAGGAGCTGGTTGTACTTGGCCACGCGGTCCGTGCGGCTGGCGCTCCCCGTCTTGATCTGCCCCACCCCCGTGGCGACGGCCAGGTCGGCGATGAAGGTGTC
>DATAAG010000824.1:0-17420 GCA_036260235.1 Longimicrobium sp. | reverse complement strand
TCGCCCGCATCCCCGCCCGGCCAGACGCCGCCGAGCTGGTGGCGGGCTTCGTTCCGCCGCCCCGCTTCGCCGCCAAGCGCTTTGACGACTACCGCCCCGATCCGCGCCATCCCTCTCAGGGAGAGGCCGTCCGGCGCCTGCGCGAGATCGCGGGGGAGCTGAACCGCGCACCGGGGGGATGGGCGCGGCTGCGCACGGCGTTCGGCGGCGCGGAGCGGGGATCGGGAGTGTACCTGGATGGCGGCTTCGGGGTGGGGAAGACGCACCTGCTGGCGGCGCTCTGGCACGCTTCGCCGGAGCCGCGCGCGTACCTGAGCTTCGACGAGCTGGTGTACGCGATCGGGCTGCTGGGGGTGGAGGGCGCGCGGCAGGCGTTCCGCGGCATGCGGCTGGTGGCGGTGGACGAGTGGGAGCTGGACGATCCGGGGAACCTGAAGCTGGCGCTCGCCTTTCTGCGCGGGGCGCTGGCGCACGGGGTGCGCGTGGCGACCACCTCCAACACCGTCCCCGACGAGCTGGGGCGCGGGCGCTTCGACCAGAAGAGCTTCCGGACGGAGGTGGAGGAGCTGGCGTCCGCCTTCGAGGTGCTGCGCGTGGAGGGAGAGGACTACCGCCACCGCCGCTTCCGGGCGGACCCGGGGCGTGCGTACTTCCTGGACGACGCGGCGATGGGCCGCGCCCGGGCCGCCGCCGGGGAGCGGTCACTGGCGGTGGGGTTCGGCGAGTTGATGCGCGGCCTGGGCCAGATCCACCCGATCCGCTACCACGCCGTGGCCGGGGCGATCGACGAGCTGCTGCTCGAGGGTGTGCGGCCGATGACGGACCTGTACGACGGCCTGCGCTGGGTGCACTTCATCGACAAGCTGTACGACAACGCCGTCCCCTTCGCCGCCACGGGCGAGGCGGGGCTGACGGCTCTCTTTCCGGCCACATGGCTGGACGGGCCGTACGGCAAGAAGTTCTCGCGCTGCCTGTCGCGCATGGAGGAGATGCTCGGCGAGCGCCGCGCGTCGGTGGGAGCCGTCTGAGATCGAACTACAAACGGCACTCGCAGAGCAGCAGAGAGGCAGAGCGCAGAGGAACGGCGATGGCTTCTCTGCTTCTCTGTTGCTCTGCGTGAGTGCTGTTTCAGACCCGCGCGATCCCTTCGGTGCCAAGGCGGCGGACGATCTCGCCCTTGATGGTGGTGAAGTCCTCGTCGGAAAGGACGGGCTCCAGCCCTTCCGTGGGGAGCGCCTCGTCCAGCTCCACCCACGACACGCACCCCTCGTAGCGCAGCGTGTCCGGGAGCGTCCGCGGCTCCGGAAGGCGGTAGGCGCGGACGACCATCGCGTGGACGAAGGGACGGTCCCGGTAGTGGAAGCGGGCGTGCGCCGCCGGCGGAGAGAGCGGGTGCATCCCCTGCAGCCGGTCCAGCGCCTCCTCGTTTTCGATGCGGTACACCTCGTCCACCACGGCGTAGACGCGGAAGGGCACCACGCCCCGCGGCGGCAGGGCCAGGTGGTCCAGCAGGGGGTGCAGGTGCTCCGCGAGGTCCGCGGGGTTCTGGTGCCAGCCGGTGGGAAAGATCCAGAACTCGCGGTGCTCCACGCCAAAGTCGCCCTGGCGCTCGTGGATGCCGCCCTTGCGGACGAGCAGCGCCACCTGGCCGGTCGCCAGCGCCTCGTCGACCACCGCCCACTCCTTGAGGGCGGAGCGGCTACTCGCCTGCATCGGCCGGCGCGAAGGGAAGGGCCACCACGCGCGCGGCGGGGCCGTCCGCCGCGCCCACCCGCACCTGGCCGCCGGGCTCGATCTCGCGGCGCACGTACGCCATCGCGACCGTCTGCCCCAGCAGCGGCGAGAAGGCCGCGCCGGTCACCCGGCCCACCTCCTTCCCCGTCTCGGGATGATGGAGGGGTGCGCGGGCGGCGGGGGCGGGCGCCTCTCCCAGCAGCAGGCCGCGCAGGTGGCGGTTGACGTGCCCGCGGTGGGCGATGCGGACGATGACCTCCTGCCCCGTGTAGCACCCCTTGTGGAAGGAGATCGCCCGGGTCATCAGCCCGGTGGCCTCGTACGCCTCGGTGGGAATGGTCTCTTCCGTGAGCTCCGCGCCGTAGCGGGGGCGGCCCGCCTCCATCCGCAGCGTCTCCAGCGCGCCGAAGCCGGCGAGGCGCGCGCCGATCTCCATCCCCTGCTCCCGCAGCGCCGTCCACAGCTCCGCCGCCCGCTCCGCGGGGACGAAGACGTCGAACCCCTCCTCGCCCCCCGCCTCGCGGGTGGCGGCCACCAGCAGCCGCGCGCCGTCCCACTCCGGCTCCACGAAGGCGTCCTCCGCCAGGGCGGGCACCTCCGCGCCCAGCACGCGGCCCAGCAGCTCGCGAGAGCGGGGGCCGTACACGCCGATCTCCGCGACCTCCTCCGTGACGTCCGCCCAGCGGGCGAAGAGGGGCGGGACGAACTTCTTCAGGTGGTCGCGCGTGCCCTCCAGCGCCTCGCGCGCAATGCCCACCAGCAGCTCGCCGTCCGCGCGGCGAAAGACCCGCACGTCGGCGATCATCCGCCCCTTCGCGGTGAGCATGGCCCCGTAGACGCCATGCCCCGGCTCCGCCTTGAGCAGGTCGTTGGTGATCAGCCCGTGCATCATCCGCAGGGGGTCCCTGCCCCACAGGCGCAGCCGCGCGCGGTCAGACCGGTCCGCGATCCCCGCCGCCTGCCGGACGGCCCTGTATTCCGCCGCGCCGTCGCCGTAGTGGCGGGCCACCGCGGCGCCCGCCACCACGCCCAAGACGGCGCCGCCTGCTCCAGCAGCGGCCGCAGCGCCTGCACCGGGGCCGCCGTCGTCGTCTCGCTCATCGAGGAAGTGCGTGAGTGCGTGAGTGCGTTAGTGCGTTGGTGCAAAAGGCCGCCCGCGGGCGGTGTGCCCGGAGCGGCCGTCGCGATCCGCGGCGCGCCATCAGCCTCCGGCGCCGCCCTGCCGGCAGAGGTCGCGAAGGCGCTCCTCGGCGCCCTCGAACTCCGTCACCAGGCGGCGCACCTCGGCGGTGGAGGCGGCGTTGGGGAGGTTGACGTCGATCTCCTCCCCGTCACCGCGCGGCAGGTAAACGAGCGTCACCTTCCATCCCTCCACGCCCGTGGCCTTTCGCGCCACCAGGTCCACGCTGTACTCCGTGCCGTTGCACTCCAGCCGGTTGGCCAGCCGGTGCTCCTTCCACGAGGAGCTGCGGGATAGTGCCATGTGCCTCTTCGCTCCGACAGCCGCGGGTCCGCGATCTGGTCCATCAACCCCCGCGAAAGTAACGCATCCCGCGCACCAAAGAAACTGCCTGGCCGCACGCAGAGTCAGCAGAGCCAGCGGAGTCCGGAAGCGGTCGACTCCGCTGACTCCGCTGACTCCGCTGACTCCCTGTGAGGCCCTTCTTTCCGTCGCTGGACGCGAAGCGGGGCGGCCCCGGAGAAGGGAACCGCCCCGCGATGCTCATCCGCCCCGGGACGATCAGCTCGTCGCGGTGGAGAGCGTGGTGTCGTACTTGTCGTTGATGGCCGCCGCGAAGGCGCCGGCCAGGATGCGGTGCGCCTCGCTGGACGGGTGAATGCCGTCGAACGAGAGGAGCGAACCGAAGAAGTTGGGCGCGGCCGTGGGGCCGGTCACCGGGCACGAGTTGCGTACCGCCGTCTCGAACTGCGCCACCGTGGTGGCGGAAGGCAGCAGCTGGCACTTGCGGATGCGCTGGAAGCGGCCGGCGGCGTCCTGCTCCTGCAGGTACGGCGAGAGGATGGCGTTCGGGTCCACGTACAGCCAGCCGTTCTGCTGCGCCCCCAGGCGGATGGCCTCGTTGAACGCGGCGATCCGCTGGTTGAGGATGATCCGCTCGCTCGCGTCGAGCAGGTACACCCCGCCGAACACCGCCGGGTCGCAGTTGATCTCCGGGACGTTGGTGTCGCCCACCACCTGGAACGACACCAGGTTGGCCGCCAGCGGGTTGGGCTGGCCCAGCGCCGTGATCGGCGAGCAGTTGGCGTTCACCAGCTTGCCGTTGAAGCGGTTCGTGGCCGGGTCGCGCGCCAGGAAGAAGTACGCGCCCGGCTGCAGGAGGGGCGCCGCGAACATGGGGTTCACCACCCCCACCAGCATGGCGCCCTGCGGGTTGGCGTAGTTGATGGAGTCCAGCAGCACGTCCAGCTGCGTCTGGAAGGTGAGCAGCGGTGTGAGCGTGGGGTCGCCGCCGGCGGTGCGCGGCCCCAGGATGCCGCTGACCGCCGCCTCCAGCGCGTCGTTGTTGCCGATCCACACCGACACGAAGGTGGGTCGCGCCTCGATCATTGCCCGCACCTGCGTGCGCGGGCCGATGAGCAGGGTGTTGAGCGACGCCAGGTTCGGCACCGAGGGGAACTGGTACAGGTCGCGCAGGCGCTCCCCCGGCACCGCCAGGTTGTGGATCACGCGCGGGTTGCTCAGGCGCACGCAGGTGTCCGTCGATCCGATGCGCCCGCCGACGCCCAGCGGCGCCAGGAACGGGCGCGGGCACCCCGGCCGCATGATGAGCGGCGCCTCGAAGTCCGTTCCGGCGCGCTGCGCCAGCAGCACCGGGTACGCCCGGATCTGCAGCGAGTCGTTGAGGCCGCCGGACTGGAAGCCGGCGGTGATGGAGTTGCCCAGCGCCACGTAGGTGGTGAACAGCTCGCCGCCGTTGGCGGGCGGGTCCCCGCGCGTGAGCAGCTCGTCGCCGTCGCCCACGCAGCCGGACAGCAGCACCGTGCCCGCCAGTGCGGCCGTCCGCAGCGCGCCTCCCAGCGATCTCTTGATCATTCGGTCGATCTCCTTGTGCATTGCCGTTCAGAGCCGTTGTCGCGGGAGCCGCGCTAGCGCATGCCGCCGAAGCGGTACGCGAAGCTCAGACTGAAGACCATCCCCTCCGACTCGTACACGCCGGCGCGCGGCCCGTCGGGGAGCACCGCGCCCGCGCGGGGGGGCTGGTTGATGTACTGGAACCCGAAGTCGGTGGAGAAGGCCCGGCTCACCCGGTAGCCCAGCCCCAGCGTGTAGTAGTTGCGCTCGCCCTCGGGAAGGAGCGGCGTGGCGCGCGGCGTGGCGGCCTCGTTGTAGCGGAAGCCGGCCCGCAGCGTGAGCGCGTCGCTGGCCTGGAGCTCCGCGGCCAGGCGGAAGGTGTTGGCGTCGTTGTAGTTCAGGTTCAGCGTGTCGGGGGCCTCCTCCTCGAACTCCACCGGCAGCTGGTCGAAGCTGGACCAGAAGGTGCGCTGGTAGTCGAACATCAGCGCCACGCGGTCGCCGAAGCGGTGCGCGATCCCCACCACCGCCTGCGCCGGGAACTCGATGGTGGTCGCCACCCCCTGGTCCTCCGGCAGCCCGGCGGCGATCAGCGCGTCCACCCCGGCCACCCCGGTGGGCACCGGCTCGAACGTCGCGTCGCCGTCCAGGTCGATCTCCACCGACTCCAGGTAGCGCGCGCCGATGCTGGTGTTCCCCAGCCGCAGCAGCCCGCCCAGCTGCCAGGTGAGGCCGCTGCCGCTGCCGCTCAGCTCCACGTCGGCGACCTCGGTGTTCCCCAGCCCCAGCGGCGCCGGGCCGAACTGGCGGCGGTGCACCTCGATGCTCCCCAGCACGTAGTCCAGCCCCACGCCCACGGAAAAGACGCCGGGGACCACCTGGTACGCCACCGTGGGCTGGATGTAGAAGGCCCGCAGGTTGTTGTCGTAGCCGGTGAAGCGCCCCTCGAAGTTGGTCGTGCCGCAGCGCGGGGTGTCCGCCTCGCAGTGCGGCCACTCCAGCCCCAGGCCGTACGGTGCCAGCACCGCGATCCCGGCCGAGACGCGCGGGTTCACCCGGACGTTCAGGTACCCCTGGGGCACCGGCACCGTCTCCGGATCGCGCTCGATCACGTTGCCGGTCTCGTCCGGCGCCATCCCCTCGTCGTAGTGGAAGGTGTTGCCGGCGCGGATCAGGGACACCCCGGCGCTCACCACGCTGGGCGTGTGGGCCAGCCCCGCCGGGCTGAACCAGGCGGCCGAGCCGTCGTCGCAGGGCATGGCGATGCCGGCGCCCACGCGTCCGGCCATGCAGGCGCTCTGCTGGTCGATGTACGAGCCCTGGGCGTGCAGCGGCGCGGCGGCCGCGGCGCAGGCGAGGGCGGCACTGGCGCAGACCAGACTTCGTCTCATGCAGGTCTCCTTTGCGGGTCGGTGCGGTGTCGGGCCGGTGCTGCCCGGGACGGTCGCGGCGGCGGATCGGGACGTGTGCGGAACGTCGTGCGCGAACGGCGGAGCATACTGCCCGCACCCCGCCAGCGTCAAGCCGAAAACCGTTGCGGCACCTGGAGAAACGACTGAGCGGCGCTCAGTCGTCAGCCCCGGGAGACCACCCCCACCAGCAGGGTGCCCACGGCGTTCACCACGGCCACCGCGTTCGCCGCGATGAAGATGCGGTTGCGCAGCCGGATGCTGTACACCAGGAACAGGGTGCTCGCCAGCGTCTGCATCCCGAAGAAGAGCGGATCCACCTCCTCGGGCCCCTGCGTCAGGGCGCGCACGAAGGTGTAGGTGAGCGAGGCGGCCAGCGTGATGCACGCCACCCATCCCACCGCCCGTACCCAGCCCCTGTCCGACGCCCGCCGCCTGGGAGGCATGCCACCCGCCCGTCCACGATTTCCGGAGAAGGATGTTTCCCGAACGGGCGGGACGATGCACAGCGTGGGCCGCTGGAATCCAAAGTGCGTGAGTGCGTTAGTGCGTCAGTGCGTGAGTGGCGGATCGGCGCGGGCGGGTCAACCGAGGGGGGCGGATGGAACAGGTGCAGCTGGGGCGGATGGGGCGGCGGGTGGGGCGCATCGGCCTGGGGGGGATGCCGCTATCCATCGCGGGACGGCCGGACCGGGCGCAGGCGAAAGCCGTCATCCGGCGCGCGGTGGAGCTGGGCGTGAACCTGATCGACACGGCCGACGCCTACTCCCTGGGCGAGGAGGACGTGGGCCACAACGAGCGGCTGATCGCGGAAACGCTGGACGAGCTGGGGGTGCGCGACGAGGTGGTCGTGGCGACCAAGGGCGGGCTGATCCGCCCGGAGGGGCGCTGGGAGAGGGACGGGCGCCCGGAGCGGCTGCGCGCCTCGTGCGAGCACAGCCTGCGGATGCTGGGGGCGGACCGCATCGACCTGTACCAGCTGCACGCGCCGGATCCGAAGGTGCCGTTCGGGGACAGCGTGGGCGAGCTGGCCCGGCTGTACGAGGAGGGGAAGGTGGCGGCGGTGGGGCTCAGCAACGTTTCGCTGATGCAGCTGCAGGCGGCGCTCGCCATCGTCCCCGTGACGTCGGTGCAGAACCTGTACAACCCGTGGGACCGCTCGTCGGAGCTCACCGGCATCATCCGCTACTGCGACCAGAGCTCCATCACCTTCCTGCCGTACTCGCCGGTGGGCGGCAGGCGGCGGGTGGGCCTGCTGCGCGAGAGCGAGGACCTGCGCAGCATCGGCGCGCGGCACGGGGGCGCCACGCCGGAGGAGCTGGTGCTGGCGTGGATCCTGTCCGCCTCGCCTTCGCTGGTTCCCATCCCCGGGGCCAAGCGCGTGGAGAGCATCGAGAGCAGCGTCCGCGCCGAGTCCCTGCGCCTGGACGACCGCACCCGCCGGGAGCTGGAAGAGGCGTTCCGCGCGCTGCCGGAGGCGTGAGGAGTGCGGGAGTGCGTGAGTGCGTGAGTGCGTGAGTGCGTGAGTGCGTGAGTGCGGGCGCATCGAGAGTGCCATCGCGAGCGGGCGTCCCGCAGAGGATCCCGCGGCGAGCATGGGTTGGATCCGGCCGGGTTCTGAAGGCGCGCGACGCGCATCGCCAGCGCCCGCCGCGGCTTCGCTGCATGGCACGCGCGTTGCTCACCCGGAATCATCTCGACATCCGAATCCCAACCGCGCCGCCGGGCCGCCGCCGCACGGCACCCGGCGGCGCTTTCACCCGGCGGCACGCATGTCCCTGCACCTGTTCAGCACCCCGGTCCAGTGCACGCGGTGCGGCACCGTGGTCGACGATCCCGTCGTCGACAAGTGCCCCACCTGCGGCAACCTGCTCAAGGAGCGCCGCGCCCCCCGCCGCCTGGCCGGCGTGGAGGCGCGCTACGGCAGCCTGCGCGCCCTGCTGGCCGTGCTGCGCTTCCTGGGGCTGATGGTGCTGCTGCTGGGCGCCCTGGTCTTCTTCTCCACCCTGGGCGAGGACGGCCTCTCCGGCACGCAGGGCGCCCTCATCTTCGTCAGCAGCATCGTGGTGGCGGTGGCGCTGTTCGCGCTGGCCGGCCTGTTCGTGCTGATGATGGACATCGAGGAGAACACCCGCTCGTCCTTCCGCCTGCAGCAGCGGATGCTGGAGGAGATGGGCCGCGGCGAGGTGGACGAGCCCGTACGCCCGGCGGCGGACACCGGCGCCCCGCCCGCCGCCGCGCGATGACCCTGGGGATGCAGATGCAGTCCATCCGACGCACCGCCGTCCCCGGCGCGCTGGTCCTGGCGCTGGCGGGCGGCGGGCTGCTCGCGGCCCGCGCGGCCACGCAGGCGGCGGGCGGCCCGCTGCAGGCGCAGGCCAGCGCCATGGTCCCCAACCAGGACGAGTGGAGCGTCTTTGCCTGGTCGCTGGACCGCAACCAGCCGCTCTTTGCCATCAACGCCGGCCAGGCGATGATCCCGGCCAGCAACAACAAGGTGTTCAGCGCCATCTGGGCGCTGGACGTGCTGGGGCCGGACTACCGATTTCCCACCGACCTGCTGATCACCGGCCCCGTGCAGGACGGCGTGGTGCGCGGCGACGTGGTGATCCGCGGCTCCGGCGACCCGGCGTTCGGCTACCCGGAGTACGACCGCGACCCCATGACCAGCCCGCGCAAGATGGCGGCGGGGCTCAAGCGGCTGGGGGTGCGGGTGGTGGAGGGGGGCGTCCTGGCGGACCCGTACATCCACGACCGGCAGAACTACGGGCCGGACTGGCCGCGCGACACCGGGAACGGCGCCGCCCGCTACGCGCCGACGGTGAGCGGGCTCCCCTTCAACCGCAACATGCTGTGGGTGGAGATGACGCCGGGGCAGGGTCCGGGCTTCAGGCGGGAGCCGGACGTGCCGGAGATCCCGGTGATCAACACCTCCCGGGGCGGCGGCCCGCGCGCCTACGCGGTGCGCAAGCCGGACGAGGACACGGTGCGCATCCGCGGCGGCGGGGCGGGTCGCTTCGGGGTGGGCGCGTACGAGCCGGCGCTGCTGGCCGGGGGCGCCATCCGCCAGGCGCTGCGCGAGGCGGGGATCGAGGTGCGGGGGCCGCTCCGGATCGGCAAGACGCCGCAGGGCGCGGTGCTGGTGCACCGGCACTTCTCCATCCCGCTGGTGGAGATGGTGCCGCAGCTGAACCGCCACTCCGACAACTTCTTCGCCGAGCACCTGTGGAAGGCGGCGGCCGCGAAGGCGCTGGGGCAGGGGACGTACACCGGGGGCGGCGCCGCGTCGGCGGTGTTCTTCCACGACCGGGCGGGGGTGCCGTGGGGCGAGATCTGGCAGGCGGACGGCTCCGGCCTGTCCGCGCAGAACCGCGCGAGCGCGCAGAGCCTGGTGCGCGCGCTGATCTACGCGCACCGCCAGCCGTGGTCGCAGCCGTTCCACGAGTCCATGGCCATCGCGGGCGACCCCGGCGGGACCATGCGGCGGATGTTCGTGGGCGGCCCCGCGCAGGGCAACCTGCACGCGAAGACGGGCTACATCAACGACGTACGCACCCTGAGCGGCTACGTAAGGACCGCCGGCGGCGAGACCGTGGTCTTCTCCTTCCTGTACAACGGCCGCAACACCAGCGGCGCGCGCGGCGTGCAGCAGAACCTGGGGAACCTGCTGGCGGGGTACACGCGGTAGGGAAGTGCCCGGTGCCCGGTGCCCAGTGCCCAGTGCCCAGTGCCCAGTGCCCAGTGCCCAGTGCCCAGTGCCCAGTGCCCAGTGGGCTGGGCACTTTCGCATCTTTCCGACGCACTGCACTTTCCAGTTCGCGCACTTTCGCACTCTCGAACTTTCGCACTCAGCATCCCCGGAGAGCCGAACATGACCATGACCGAGCCGGCCGCGGACCCGCGCTACCCGGTGGGCAGGTACCGCATCGAGGGCGAGGTCACGCCGGAGCAGCGCGCGGAGTGGATCGAGCAGGTGGCGCAGACGCCGGCGCGGTTTCGCGCGGCGGTGCAGGGGCTGACGGACGAGCAGCTGGACACGCCGTACCGCGAAGGGGGATGGACGGTGCGGCAGCTGGCGCACCACGTGCCCGACAGCCACATGAACGCCTACACGCGCTTCAAGCTGGGGCTCACGGAAGACAGCCCGGCCATCAAGACGTACGAGGAGGCGCGCTGGGCGGAGCTGGCGGACGCCCGCGAGCCCATCGAGGTGTCGCTGACGCTGCTGGAGGCCCTGCACACGCGGTGGGACGTGCTGCTGCGCTCGCTCTCCGACGAGCAGTGGTCGCGCACCATCCAGCACCCGGACTGGGGTTTGCTGCGGCTGGACAGCCTGCTGGGACTCTACGCCTGGCACGGCCGCCATCACACGGCGCACGTCACCCGGCTGCGGGAGCGGATGGGCTGGTAGGGCCGGGACAGGTTACAGGTTACAGGTTACAGGTTACAGGGGAACGGCAGGCGCCACCTGCTCCCTCGGCGCCAAGCGAAGTGCGGAGGAGGGGAGACGAGCGGGTTCGTGCATGCGACAGGCACCCTGCCGCACGCCGCGGCCCCCCTCCCCCGGCTCCTCTCCCCGATCCGCGGGAGAAAGGGGAGAACGGCGTCCGTCAAGCTGGTTGTCGGCCGTCCCCTGTAACCTGTAACCTGTCCCCTTCTTTTCCGCCCCGCCCTTCATCCCCGGGCATCAACCAACATGGCGCAAACGGCAACGGCGCACCTGCTGTCGGACCGGCAGGTGGACGTGGAGACCCCCGAGCACGTGGCCATCGGCTACGAGCTGGCGGACCTGGGCTCGCGCTTTACCGCGCTGCTCATCGACGTTGCGCTCATCATCCTGGCACAGCTGGGCGCCTGGCTGGGGCTGTACGCGCTGGTGAGCCTGTTCGGGTTCCGCAGCCTGCTGGTGGGCCTGGGGCTGGGCGTCGTCGTCTTCATCGGCTTCGTGCTGATGTGGGGCTACTTCGTCTTCTACGAGGGGCTCCGCGACGGGCAGACGCCGGGAAAGCGGCGGATGGGGATCCGCGTGGTGCACGACGGTGGCTTTCCCGTGACGGTGCGCGCCGCCGCCGTGCGCAACCTGATGCGCATCATCGACATCCAGCCGGCGGGCTCGTGGGGCGTGGGCGGCCTGGTGATGATGCTGCACCCGCAGACCAAGCGCCTGGGCGACATCGCGGCGGGCACCGTGGTGGTCCGCGACCGCACGGGGCAGCCGATCCCGGAAGAGACGGCGAGCCCCGTGGCCACCAGCCTGGGCCGCCCGCGCCTGAGCGACGAGGAGTTCGCGGCGCTGCAGATGTACGCCTCCCGCCGCGCGTCGCTGGACGCCGCCGTGCGCAGCGACATCTCGCGCAAGCTGATGACCCGCGTGGAGCGCCACTTTGGCGAGGACGCGCGGCGGTGGGAGATGAGCCCCGACGCGTACCTGTCCCTGGTGCACGACGAGGAGCTGGTGCGCCGGCAGGCGTCCGGCGCGGGCGGGCGCGCGGGAACGGCGCAGGCCACGGCGCTGGTGCGGCGGCAGCGCAGGGAATGGGACGAGTACCAGAAGCTGCTGGACGAGGCGCGCACCCGCGGGCTGGACCAGCTGGGCGAGGCCAAGGTCTCCCGCTTTGCCGCGCTGTACCGCGAGATGGCGGCGGACCTGGCGCGCGCCCGCACCTACGGCGGCTCGCCGGAGCTGCTGTACACCATGGAGCGGCTGGTGGGCTTTGGCCACAACCTGCTCTACCGCCCGCCCACCCGCTCCTGGCGCCGCTTTCTCGCCTTTGCCGCAGGCGGCTTCGCGGCGCTGGCGCGGCGGCGCTGGAAGCCCATCCTGATCGCCTCCCTCCTCTTCTACCTCCCCGCCCTGCTCACCTTTGCGGCAGTGCGGCGCGACCCCGCCCTCACCAGCCAGCTGCTGGGCGCGGAGATGATGTCGCGGGTGGAGGAGGCCGCGGAGAAGGAGGCGCGGGGCGAAGGGTACGTGGAGATGCCGGAGGTCTTCATGCCGGCGATGGCCACCAGCCTGATCAGCAACAACGTGCAGGTCACCTTCATGGCCTTCGCGGGGGGGATCCTGGCGGGGCTGGGGACCGCGTGGATCCTGGTGCTGAACGGGGTGATGCTGGGCTCGGTGGTGGCCGCGTTCGCCAACGTGGGGCAGACGATGCACCTGATGGAGTTCATCCTGGGGCACGGCGTCATCGAGCTCACCGCCATCTGCATCTCCGGCGGGGCGGGGCTGTGGATGGGCTCCGCCTTCCTCCTCCCCGGCCGGCGGACGCGCCGCGAGGTGCTGGTGACGCGCGGCCGCGAGGCGGTGTCGCTCATCGGCGGCACGGCGCTGATGCTGGTGATCGCGGGGCTGATCGAGGGCTTCATCTCGCCGTCGGATCTGCCGCGCGAGGCCAAGCTGACGCTGGCCGCGCTCTTCGCCCTGGCCATGGTGGCCTACTTCGCCTTCGCGGGGCACGGCGCGGAGCACCAGGAGGCCGCGGAGCACGCCGGCGACCGCTGACCCGCGCGCGAAGCGGGCGCGCCGCGTATCTTGTCCGCGCCCGTTCACCTTCACCGCACCCCGACCCGAACGCCCATGCGCGTGCTGAAGCACCTTTTCGACAACAACCGCGCGTGGTCGCAGCGCATGATCGCCAGCGACCCCGACTTCTTTGCCCGGCTGGTGGAACAGCAGGCGCCCCAGCACCTGTGGATCGGGTGCTCCGACAGCCGCGTGCCCGCCAACCAGATCGTGGGGCTGGCCCCCGGCGAGCTGTTCGTGCACCGCAACGTGGCCAACGTGGTGGTGCACACGGACCTCAACTGCCTGTCCGTGCTGCAGTTCGCGGTGGACGTGCTGAAGGTGCGCGACGTGATCGTCTGCGGGCACTACGGCTGCGGCGGCGTAAAGGCGGCGCTGGAGGACGCGCGAGTGGGGCTGGTGGACAACTGGCTGCGCCACGTGAAGGACGTGCGCGACAAGCACGCGGCAGTGCTGGCGGAGATCGACGATGCCGACGCGCGCCTGGACCGCCTGTGCGAGCTGAACGTCATCGAGCAAGTGAACAAGGTCTGTCAGACTCCCGTGGTACAGGACGCCTGGGCCAAGGGCCAGCCGCTGGCGGTGCACGGGTGGATCTACCGCCTGCAGGACGGCCTGCTGCACGACCTGCGGATGTGCGTCACCTGCGCCGAGGAGGCGGCGGGCAACTACGCTGACGCGCTGGCCAAGCTGGCGATCGAAGGTGCGGTCGCGTAGCGATTCGACGCCGGTGAGTCACTCGGCGGCCTGAGCCCTCCCCCGCAAGCCGGCGGGAGGGTTCTTGCATCACACATCCGCGGACCGAATCCGCAGACGGAGCGAACCATGGACCTGACCGGCATCCACCACCTGACCGCCGTCTCCGGGAACATCCGCGAGAACTACCGCTTCTACACGCAGGTGATGGGGATGCGGCTGGTGAAGCGCAGCGTCAACCAGGACGACGTGAGCGCCTACCACCTGTTCTACGCCGACGCGGTGGGGACGCCGGGGACGGACCTGACCTTCTTCGACTGGCCCGTGCCGCCGGAGCGGCGCGGCACGCACAGCATCGTCCGCACCTCGCTCCGGGTGAACGGCCGCGCCTCGCTGGAGTGGTGGCGCGAGCACCTGCGCGGGTCGGGCGTGGCGGTGGGGGAGATCGAGGAGCTGGACGGGCGGCTGACGCTCCGCTTGGAGGATCCCGAGGGCCAGCGCCTGGCGCTCATCGACGACGGCGGCCAGGGCGACGCACCCACGCCGTGGGACCGCAGCCCCGTCCCGGCGGAGCACCAGGTGCGTGGGCTGGGGCCCATCGTGATGAGCGTCCCCGAGCTGCGGCTGACCGACATGGTGCTCACGGGCGTGACGAACATGCGCCCCGTGCGCCGGTACGCGGACCCGGAGAACCCCCGCGACCAGGTGCACGTGTACGAGATGGGGCGGGGCGGGCCGCACGCCGAGCTGCACGTGGCGGTGCAGCCGGGGCTGCCGGTGGTGCGGCCCGGCGCGGGCGGCGTGCACCACGTGGCCTTTCGCACGCCCAACGAGGACGAGTACCACGCGTGGGCGCGGCGCCTGACCCAGCTGGGCGTCCGCAACAGCGGCGAGATCGACCGCTACTACTTCCGCAGCCTGTACTTCCGCGAGCCCAACGGCATCCTCTTCGAGATCGCCACCGACGGCCCCGGCTTCGCGGTGGACGAGAACCCGGACACCCTGGGCGAGTCCGTGGTGCTGCCGCCGTTCCTGGAGCCGCGCCGCGCAGCCATCGTCGCCGCCCTCAAGCCGATCGACTAGGCAAAAGAATTGGGCCTCACACGGAGTCAACGGAGTCAACAGAGTCAGAACTCCGTTCACTCCGTTGACTTCGTGTGAGGCCCGATCAGTTCTGTTCGTCGAGGGGGCCGCAGCGGAGCGGGTTCTCGTCCGCGTTGTCGTTGGTGAGGTTGATGCGCAGCGTGTCGCCGGAGCGCACGGTGATGGCGGCCAGCCAGGTCCACCGCTTCTCCGTGAGCGAGGTGTCCGCCCAGACCAGGTACTCGCCCGGCGGCACGCTGTCGATGGCGAACTGCGCCTGGTCGTTCGTCACCGTGGAGCGCAGCACGAGGGGACGCAGGACGCCCCTGCGCGCCTCCCACCCGCGGGCCCACGCCTCCGGCGTGGGCGGCGCGCCGCCGGGGCCGCGGGGCGGGCACAGCGGCGCCAGCGTGGAATCCAGCGCCTCTTCCGTCCGCAGCAGGTGCACCGGCATGCGCGCCAGGTTCACCTGGCTGTCGATGTTCTGCGCCAGGAACGCATCCCCCACGATCCTGCCCGGCTCCTTCTCGCCCCCGCACCCGGCGATGCACATCGCCATCGCGACGGTCATGCGGCGCGTGATCCGCATCGTCAGGCCTCCGGAAAGCGGCCTGCGTACTTGCCGATCCACTCCGCGGCGGCCTCCTGCGTGGTCAGCTCCCGCCCCTCCTGCTCCCGCACATCCTGCCGGTAGCGCTCGATGGTGCACACCTGCTCCACCATCCGCGCGCGGAAGGCGTCGCTCGCGTCCAGGAACTGCACGCCCACCAGGAACCCGTCCCCCTCCGGCCGGCACCACGCCACCCGCGCGTGCGCCTGGAAGGGCGGGTCCACGTCCGGGATGGCGATCTCGATGGTGGCCTCCGGGTCCGGGCAGAGCGCGGAGACGAACGCCAGCCCGCCGTGGCTCACGTTCAGCCCCTGCGCCATGGCCGCGCCCCCCTCCACCGTCCGCACCTGGATGGGCACGTCGGCGGTGTGGCGGATGAACTTTCTCGGGTTCTGGTGCGTGCCGGCTTCTGGCGGTGCCACCTCGCTCCTCTCTGCTGGATGGACGGTCCTGGGCCCGGCGCCCGGCAAGCTGCGGGCCGGGCCGCGCTACCCGATGGCGTGCCGGTAGCGGCCCCGCGGCGATGCCGGGTCCGGCGAGAAGCCCATCCGCCGCAGGTACGCCTGGTGGGCCGGCGTCCCGGGGTCGCTCACGATCTCGCGGATCCCCCGCACGCGAAAGAAGTCGCGCTCTCCGAAGAACAGGTATCGCCCGATCTTGAAGTCGCGGTACTGGGGGATGACGAAGTCCAGCGTGACGCACAGCCGCCCCTCCGGCTCCATCCGCCCGATGAACAGTCCTGCGGGCACCATGTCGCGCAGCACGTAGACCGCCAGGTCGCCCGCGGCGGGCTGGTACGCGAAGTCGGGGAGAAAGCGGCGGATCTCGCGGTCGTAGAACTGCAGGAAGTGCCGCAGGTACTGCGAGTCCGGCTCCACGCTCAGCAGGTGGAAGTACTCCCGCGTGCGCAGCATGCGGTGCAGGTAGTACAGGTTGATGAGGACGATGAACCCGTTCATCGCCGCCACCGGGTACGCGTGGATGAGCACCCCGTACGCGGCGAAGGCGGCGGAGCCCACCAGGTTGACGAGCCGCAGCTTCAGGATGCTGCTCATCATCAGCGACACCGCCACCAGCGCCGACGCCACGTACCCGATCAGCTCGTACAGCACCTGCCTGTCCATCCGCTCCTGCCCTCGGCCCCCGGGGTTCCCGTCCGCCATCGCGAAGGGCATCAATCCATCCCCCGCGCGCCGATCCCGCAAGCCCCCGCTCCGCAGATCGCGCGCTACGGCTGCGGCGAGCCGGGCGAGGGCTGCATCTGGCCGGGGGATCCCTGCGCCGGGCGCCGCGGCATCTGGTTGGAGTTGTCGATGTCCGCGGCGATCATCCACTGCCCGCCCGGCGCGCGCCGGAGCGCCAGCACGAACTTGCCCGTGTCCGCGTCCCCCGACCCGAACGCGCCGACGATGTAGCCCACGGAATCGTCCGCCGCGTAGCCCAGCGCGCGCAGGCGCAGGGGCCCGCCGGCACTGGCGTACGCCTGCTGGATGTTCGCGCGCCCCTGCACCGGCGGCCGGCCGTTCTGCAGGATGAACCCGTCCTCGGTGAACAGCGCCGCCAGCGCGGCCTCGTCGCCGGAGGTCCAGTGGCGCTCGTAGTCGCGCAGCACGCGGTCCAGCTCCGGCGGCAGCGTCACGGACGGCAGCTGCGCCGGCGGCGTCTCCTGCGCGGTTACGGCTGCGGGCGCGGCGGCGACGGAAAGCACGGCGAGCAGGGCGGCGGATTTCAGGAAGCGCATGGCGGTATCGCGGTGAGAGCGAAAAGATGCCGGCGGTGCGGCAGTCGAACGCGCCGGGGCGGGATGATCTGACGCCTCGCAGAGCGATGTGGGTTGCCGCACCCACTCTTCCCGACAACGGAGCCGTACAATGCCCGACCCGTGGCCGTGTTCGCCCGCTGCCCTCCTGTGCTGGGCCAACGGTGATACCTTAGCCGTGCACACCACGAACCGCTCGCCTGCCGGAAGGAGCACCATGAACAATCCGCCGGAGTGGAGCGATCCGTTCTGCTGGAGCACGATGAACGAGCCCTGGACGGAGGCAGACGAGGTGATCGAAGAGATCTGGGAGATTCGGAGGCAGATCTCCGCGCGCTTCGATCACGATCTCGACAAGTACGCTGCGTACCTGATGGAGATGCAGAATCGCCAGGGCAAACCCGCCGCCTGACGCCGCCTCTCCGTCCGTCCCCTTGCGCACTCCGCGCCCTGTGCGTTATCCTTTCGCCCGCACCCTCGCGGGTGCCGCGGCGAGTTGCAGCGATTGCTCCGCGTTATAAATGTGCTAAACCGCTCGCGGGGCCCCGCAGCGGACACACGCTGCGGGG
>DATAAG010000823.1:0-1527 GCA_036260235.1 Longimicrobium sp. | reverse complement strand
AGACCGGGAGAGCGCCACAATTCCAGCCCGGCTACTCGAGCACTGGGTGCAGGCCCTGGCTTACGCCGCCTGAAAGGCGAAAGTCAAGCTCAGGACAACAAGCTCCGGGGAGATTCTCAAACACACTCTCAGTCGATCCCGAGCGCCTCGCGCAGCTCCGCCTGGATGGCGCCGCGGTCGCGCGCGGCGGGAATGCCGTGGTTGGGGAACGACACGCCGCCCCGGATCTCTTCCCGCAGCTGCTGGTAGAGCGGGTCCGCCGCCACCGCGCCGTGCCCGAACGCCGAGGCGGTGGAGGGGAGCAGGTAGCGCGGCGTGGCGGAGGGGCCCACGTCGCGGCTCATCAGCACCACCTCGAAGACGCGGTCGGAGGTGTAGTACGCCGCGAACTGCCGCGCCGCGTCCCGGCACCGCGCCGTGGAGCACCCGGGCGACATCACCAGCGCGTCGGTGAACAGGGCGGGATGGTCGCCGCCGCCCAGCGTGGCCGAGGCTACGTGCAGCCCGTCCACCGACCGGCCGGGATGCGACAGGATGGGGTTCAGCCGCTCCGAGTACCCGATCAGCGCGTCCGCCTGGCCGGTGGCGAACAGCTCCACGCCGTCGCTGCCGCAGTGGTTCACGCCGTCCTTTTCGCACGCGGGGCGAAGGGCGCGGAAGAACGCCTCCACCGCCGGGTCCAGCTCCGTGTGCGCGAGCGCGTCCTGCAGGCTGCGCCCGGGCCAGGTGTCGCGGTAGCCGTCCAGGTAGACGGTGATGGCGTCCCACGAGCCGTCCAGGTCGCCCACCAGGTCCACGCGCGGCGTGCGCGCGTCGCGCAGGGTGCCCACCAGCTGGTGGGCGTTGCGCGCCTGCTTGACGCCGGCCTGCTCGGAGATCACGAAGTAGCCGCAGGTCCAGTGCGGCACCCCGTACTCCACGCCGCCGTAGGTGACGGCCTCGCGCGCGAAGGGGAGGAAGTCGGCGTCCGCGAGGCCGAACGGCGCCAGCGCGCCCCGCTGCGCCAGCTCGCCCAGGATCATGGCGTCCACCTCCACCAGGTGCTGGGAATCCGCCCCGCCGCCGGTGAGCGCCGCGACGGACCTGTCGATCTCGTACGCCAGGTCGCCCGCGTACTCCGGCATCCAGTCGTATGACTGGTTCAGCGGCCGCACCACGAGGTCGATGGTCGGATGGCTCGCCTCGAAATCCGCCTCGATCCATCGCACCAGCGACTCCGCGTCCGGCACCCAGGGATAGAGCGAGACGCGGAGCTGGAAACGCTCCGCGGGCGCCTTCGCGGTGAGGACGGCCGCCGTCGGCGAGGACGACGTGTCCGCGCACGCGCTGGCGGAAAAAGCGGCTGCGAGCGCCGCGACGGCGATTCTGGTTCTGCGCATCTTTCTCGGTTTCACGGTGAGGAAGCCCGGCCCGGCAGGACGGGGGGAAGAGCGGCCGCGGCTTCGGAACGGATGGGCTCAAAGATGCGGGGCCTCCCCCTGTTCTGCAAATCCGCCCCAATCACGATCATCTTCTGATGCGGAGCAC
>DATAAG010000822.1:0-4478 GCA_036260235.1 Longimicrobium sp. | reverse complement strand
CGTGAGAGCGTGAGTGCGTGAGTGCGTGAGTGCGTGAGTGCGTGAGTGCGTGAGTGCGTGAGTGCGTGAGCGGGGCTGGACGGACGGTTCGCCATCCGCTTTCGGGTGCCGCAGCCGCCCTCTCCTTTCCGGAGGGGGCGGTTCTTCTTTCTCGCGCGCCTTTCCTCTGCGAACCGAGGTCAGCCTCGCGACGATTGTCCGCGCAGGCGTACAGCGTGTCCGTCGTCGCGGCGACGCGGCGACTTCAGTCGCGGGGCGCGGGCGCTGGGAAAAGCACAAGAGCCCCGCCGCCGGAACCATCCGGCGGCGGGGCTCGTCATCGTCGTCTGCCCGGCGAAGACCGTCAGTCGTCGGCGCCCTCCACGTAGGCGCTCACCAGGCGCCCCATGTCCACGAACAGCTGCCGCGTCACCGCCTCTTCCTCGCGCAGCAGGTCCACCAGGCGGTCGTAGCCGTCCAGCAGGTCCGCGGGCACGTGCACCGTCTCCGCGTGAAAGGTGCCCTGGTCGGCAAAGACCAGCCGCACGCGCACCGTCTGTCCCGGGGTATCCGACATCCGCGTTTCCTGTTGAACGGTTACCGGGCCTGGCGCAGCCCCGGCAGGCTGAGCAGAAAGATCAGGGTGATCAGGATGGCCGAGATCACGCACCACTGGCACCAGGCGTGGATCACGAAGGCCTCCAGGTAGGTGAGGTAGGCGCTGAACGCCACTCCCACCGCCGACACCCCGAAGAGCGCCAGCGCCACCCACCGCTCGCGCACGAAGCGCGGCTGCACCCCCAGCATGGCGATCACCAGCAGGGCGAGATACGCGCCCAGCCCCCAGGCGCTCACCGGCAGCCCCAGGAAGGTGGCCCAGCGCGAGGTCTGCACCTTCTCGCACCCGCCGATGGTGCACTGGATCTCGCCCAGCATCCCCAGCTTGTACATGGTCAGGTAGCTGGAGATCAGCAGCCCCGCCAGCGCCAGCAGCGCGATGGCCATGCGGGTGAGCGGCGGGCGCGCCTCCAGCTCCTCGCCGGGCGCCAGGTCGTCGGGGGCGCCGTCCATCACCGCCTCCATCAGTCGGCGGCGGTGTCCGCCGGGGCGGCGGAATCGGCCGCGGCCGGGGCGGGGGCGGGGGTGCCCGGGGCGGCGGGCGCGCTTCCCTGCGCCTCGCGGATCACCTGCTCCCACTCTGCGCGCGAGGTGGGCGTCTCCACCCGCCTGCCGTTCACGAAGAGCGTGGGCGTGCCGCTCACCCCGAAGGTGGTGCCCAGCTGGTAGCTTTCCGACACCTCCTTCTGGTACTTGTCGGAGCGCAGGCACTGCGCGAAGGCGCCGCGGTCCAGCCCCGCCTGCTGCGCGTAGCCGATGAAGCGGTCGGCCGCGTCCGCCGCCTCCGACCACTCCCCCTGGCGGGCGAACAGGACGTCGTGATAGGTCCAGAACTGGTTCTGCTCGTTGGCGCAGCGCCCCGCGCGCGACGCCAGCATGGCGTTCTGGTGCATCTGCACCAGGGGAAAGTCGTACCAGACGAAGCGCACGGTGCCGTTGTCCATCCACTCCTTCATCAGCGGCTTGGAGAAGGTGGCGAACTGCTGGCACGCGGGGCACTGGAAGTCCGCGAACTCCATGACCACCACCGGGGCGTTGGGCTGCCCCTGGGAGATGCCGGGCACGCGCGACAGCTGCTCCGGGGTCATCACCACCGGCTGCAGCTCCGTGGCGGCGGCACCGCCGCCGCCCATCTGGCGAAAGAGAAGGAACGCGCCGGCCAGGGCGACCACGCCCAGGATGACGTAGAAGGGAAGCAGCGGGTTGCGGCGCGGCTGGGGCGCGGGACGGGCCACGGGACGTTCTCCGGTCGGTTTCTTACGTTGGAGTGCGCACTGGCGCGCAAGGTTGGAGCGCGAAATGATAACCGCCTCGCGGCGCCGGGTGCAAGCCGCCGCCGGAACGCTCCTTGCACCCCCGGCCCCGGCGGTCCCCTCTTCCCAAGGCATTCCGGACGATGGACATACGGCTGGTGCGCGGGCGCGAGTCCCGCGTGTGGCTCTGGGTGAGCCTGCTTGCGGCCGGGTCGCTGCTGGTGCTGGTGGCCGCCATGGTGTTCGGCGACCAGACCATGGCGGCCAAGCGGCAGGTGGGCGCCGCCGCCAACTTCGGCGCCGACCGCGCCGAGGTGCTCCCCATGCAGACCCAGGAGTTCGAGACGCTGCTGCCGCTGGACACCCGCGAGCTGGGGCGCCTGGTGCACCTTTCCGCCACGGCGGAAAGCGGCGTGCGCTCCAACGCGGTGTGGGTGCGCACGCCGTCCGGGCGGCGGATCCTGGTGCGCTTCGAGCCCGACCCCCCCCCCGGCGCGCTGCGGGCACTGGGGCCGGGGTCGCGCGTGGACGTGCACGGCTACCTGGCCAGGATCTCGCGCGCCGAGTTCGACATGTGGATGGACACCCTGCGCGTCGTCCTGCCGCGCCCCAAGCCGGGCACCAAGTTCGGCGACGTCCCCGACAGCGGCTTCGCCAAGATCGACTCGCTCTTCATCCGCAGCTTCTACGTCTCGGTGCGGCCGGAGGGGCTGCGCCGCGCCAGCAGCACCGCCACCCTGCGCCCCGACACCACGCTGGTGCGCTACGACAGCGCCACCGCCCGCGCGGACAGCGTGCGCCGCGACAGCGCGCGCCGCGAGACGGCGCGGCGGGACACCCTGCGCCGCGACAGCGCCCGCGACACCGCCCGCACCGGCACGTGAACTGGACCCCCGACGCGCTGGACCGGCTGGAGCGGGCGATGGCGAACGGCGCGCGCGTGCAGGTGCGACGCCGGGGCACGGAGATGGTGCTGGTCCCCGACCGCCTGCGCCACGACTACGGCGGCGAGGTGCTGGTGGCCCTTCACCTGGGCACCGGCGACCGCGTGGAGGTGCCGCTGGACGACGTGGAGTGGTTCCGCGTGATCGACTGACGACGAGTGCGTGAGTGCGTGAGTGCGTGAGTGCGTGAGTGCGTGAGTGCGCGCACTTTCTCCCCTGACGGAAGCTGCCCCATGACCCGCGTGCATACCGGCGCCTCGACGCGCACCTCGAGGGTCATCCGCGCCCGGCCGGAGGAGCTCTATGAGGCGTTCACGGACCCCGCCGTCCTCGTCCAGTGGCTGCCGCCGGCGGAGATGACGGGAAAGATCCACGCATTCGACGCGCGGGTGGGGGGCGGATACCGGATGTCGCTGTTCTATCCGCCGGGCGAGCAGGTTTTCCGCGGCAAGACCGCCGAGCGGGAAGACAGGGTCGACGTGCGGTTCGTGGAGCTGTCGCCCCCGCGCAGGATCGTCGAGGCCGTCCGCTTCGTCACCACCGATCCGGCCCTGACGGGGGAGATGACGATGACGGTGGCGTTCGACGACGTGTCCGGCGGAACGGAAGTCACCCTGGCGTTCGACAACCTGCCGCCGGGCCTGCGCCCGGAGGACAACGACGCCGGCGCCCGCCTGAGCCTGGAGCAGCTGGCCCGCCGCTTCGAGTGACGCCGAACCTCCAAAGATGTTTGTCACGCAGAGAAGCAGAGCAGCAGAGGCAATGTCGTCTCTGCTGCTCTGCTGCTCTGCTGCTCTGCTGCTCTGCTGCTCTGCGTGAATCGTTTTTCGGCCGTCAGGCGGCTGCTGCCGCCGGGATCGTCCGGGCCTCGGCGGCGGAGACCGCGAACTCGCGGCCGGCGCGGCGCTTCACCAGGCGGGTGGCGGCGGGCACGCCGCGCCGCGCGCACAGCCGGTCGAACCGCACGCCGATGAGGCACTCCGACTCCGCGCCCCAGCGGCGAAGGCGCTCCCGGTACACGGCCAGGTCCGCAGGCTGCGCCCGCCGGAACGCGAACAGCTCCGGCCGGCAGAGCGCCTCCACGTCCGTCGCCCACAGCGCCTCCGGCGCGGGGGCCTGGCCGTCCATCCACCGCCGCCACAGCCCGGCGTCGTCCTGCAGCGCCTGCCAGTCCTCCGCGTGCCCCACCAGGCACCGCGCCCCGTGGGGCCCGCTCACGGCGGCCACGCACCAGTCCTGCGCCTGGATCACCCGGTCCCGCGCGTGCGCCGGCAGCCCGTCGATGTAGCGTCCCATCAGTCCCATCGCGCCCTCCCCTCCCGCGTGGTGCCTCGCTCATGGAACGCGGTGGCTTTGCGAGGACCGTTCCACGGCAGGGAATAGGGAATAGGGAATTAGGGAACAGGGGACAGGGGACAGGGGACAGGGGACAGGGGACAGCCAGCACCCGGACGCGGGGTTCCCGGCGTTTCCACCGGCTGGATGTCGCCCGCCGGGCGGTGAGATGCGGATTGTGCCGATTGCGAATCCGAACCGGGCATCGCCGCTCCCGCGCCTGGAGCGACTGAAGTCGCCGCTGGAAATTCGCAAAGTCCTCCTTCGCGGACTGCATCGCTGCCTCGGGGGCATGGTGGCGAGCTCCGGCGGAACTGAGCGCGAACGTGTGGAAGTGCGAAAGTGCGGC
>DATAAG010000821.1:0-11775 GCA_036260235.1 Longimicrobium sp. | reverse complement strand
CTCGTCGTTCACCCGCGGCCCTGCGTCGGAGCGGGTAAACCCGCCGCAACGAAAGCGGAAAGCCCCGCAAAATGCGCGGGGCTTCAACGGCTCGGGGCTGCCTCTTTCCGGCCGTCTCCCCCGCAGCTCTCAATCAGGGTTGTAGCTCCTGTTCCCGCAGGATCCGGATGAACGAGCCATTCAGCAGCCGGTCGAGAAAGACCGCCAGGTTTTCGCCGCTGCCGGTGGCTGACGGAAACCGCACGGCTTCGTACCCCTCCTCCCGTGCACGGCGGGCCGCATCCTGGCAGGCACGCCAGTCGTCCGCGGCGAGGAGCGCATCCGTAAGGCCGTACGCCGCCACCACGCCGGGGCAGGTGAGGTTCAGCACGCGCTGGAGGCGCGCTTCCATGGCGAAGAGCGTGCGCGGCAGGAACGCGAGCACGTCCAGGCCCGCTTTCGAGGCTTGCCTGCGCAACTCGTGTAAAGGGGTGTCGGGTCCAGCGAAACGTAAAGCGCACCAAGCTCGCCAGCGGGGTTGAACCGGCCTCCCGTCCCAAGCTGGCCAACAAGGTGCGCTCCGTTATTTCTGCGTATTGGGGTGAGGACTGGCGGTAGACTGCTCCGGCGAAGGTGGATTCACACGGGCGCGCCGCCATCGGGCCTCATGTCGAAATGCCGAGGTTCATCCGCATGAGCATCCGGGTCAGGGGTTCGATTCGGCCGTCTTCCAGCAGGTCCAGGGGTCGGCGACTGTCAAGGGCGGGGACGGCGGTGCGAAGCCATTCCCGCGCCGCCTCCGGCCTTACCAGGTCAAAGAGCTCCTGCTGGAACTCGTGGAGTGCGTCCATTCGGCTGAGGAAGACGGAGCGGGGCTCGGTTTCGCCGGCACGCCAGCGGTGAAGGGTGCTCTCGTCCGCGCCGATGGCGGCCGCCACCTGCCGGTACGTGAGGCCGAGCACGTCGTGCGCCTCTTCCACGTACCGCAGCTGGGTTGCGAGCGTGCGTACCGCCATGGTGCGACTCCGTGCTGCTGGCCGAACAAAACTTACACCCGTTACTTGCAAATGCAAGTCCATGGCGGCATCGCCACCCCTCTCCGGCCGAGTGGCTGAAGCTGCCGCTACAACAGCGGAAAGCCCCGCAAGCTGCGCGGGGCTTCAACTGCCCGGGGCTGTCCTGGTGCACGTCCGTCGCCGGGCGGGCGGCAGGAGCGGTCCGCGCAGGCGGACTTTGCGAATTTCCAGCGGCGACTTCAGTCGCTCCGGCGCGGTGCGGGCGATTACCGGTTCGGATTCGCAACAGGCATCATTCGCTCCCGGCGCGCGGCGGCACGGTGTCCAGTCCGGGATCACGGGGAGCAGGCGTTCTCATCCGTCGCAGATGGTCCGGCGGGATGAACTCTGCTCATCCAGCGTCTGGCGCGCGGCCGCAAACGCGTGTAACCTTTCCCCAAGCACCCGTAGCGACCGCCTGCCCCACCCTGCTCCGCCAGGAGGATGCATCATGACGGACCGTCCCTGGGTCTCGCACTACGCCCCCGGCACCAATCCCGACATCGGGCCGATCGCGTACCGGCACCTGTCGGACATGGTGCGGCAGCAGTCCGCCCGCCACACCACCAAGACGGCGTTCACGCAGGTGATGCCCAACGGCATGTCGGGGGCGATGACGTACGAGCAGGTGGACCGCCTGTCCGACGACTTCGCGGCGTACCTGCGCGGCAAGCTGGCGCTGGACGCCGGCGACCGCGTGGCCGTGCAGATGCCCAACTCGCTGGCGTACCCGGTGGTGCTGTTCGGCGTGCTGAAGGCGGGGTGCGTGGCGGTGAACACCAACCCGCTCTACACCCCGCCGGAGATGGTGCACCAGTTCACCGACAGCGGCGCGCGGGTGCTGGTGATCAGCGACCTGTTCGCGGACCGGCTGCCGGCGGTGCTCCCGCGGACGCCGCGCATCGAGAACGTGGTGACGGTGCGCATCACCGAGTGGTTCCCCGCGGTGCCGGCGTTCGTCATCCGCACGGTGCTCAAGTACGTCAAGAAGCAGCTTCCCCCGGTCACGGTGCCCCACACGCCGCTGCAGGACGCGCTCAGCGCGGGGCGCGAGCGCATCAACGCCGGGGTGGACGTGAAGGGGTACGTGGACGGCGTGGGGCTGGACACCATCGCGGCGCTGCAGTACACGGGCGGCACCACGGGGGTGAGCAAGGGCGCCATGCTGACGCACGGCAACCTGCTGGCCAACGTGGCGCAGATGCTGGAGATGAACGGCCGGTACCTGGAGCAGGGGAAGGAGTCCATCATGACGGCCCTTCCGCTGTACCACATCTTCGCCTTCACGGTGAACCTGCTGCTCTTCTACCAGGTGGGCGGGCACAACGTGCTCATCCCCTCGCCGCGGCCCATGAGCAACCTGAAGGCGGCGTTCGAGAAGCACCCGGTCACCTGGTTCTCCGGCGTGAACACCATGTTCAACGCCCTGCCCAACGAGGAGTGGTTCCGGCAGAGCCCGCCCAAGAGCCTGCGGATGTCCGTGGCCGGCGGGATGGCGCTGCACGGCGCGGTGGCGCGGCGGTGGGAGGAGGTGACGAAGACGCCGGTGGTGGAGGGGTACGGCCTGACCGAGGCGGCGCCGGTGGTCTCGTTCAACCCGGTGGGGTCCACCGTCAAGGTGGGGACGATCGGCATCCCCCTTCCCTCGACGTACGTGAAGTGCGTGGACGAGCAGGGGGTGGAGGTGGCGACGGACCAGCCGGGCGAGCTGATCTGCAAGGGCCCGCAGGTGATGCCCGGCTACTGGCAGCGGCCGGACGAGAGCGCCAAGGTGCTGCGCGACGGCTGGCTGTACACGGGCGACATGGCGGCGATGGACGCGGACGGCTACTTCCGCATCGTGGACCGCAAGAAGGACATGATTCTGGTGAGCGGCTTCAACGTGTACCCCAACGAGGTGGAGGACTGCCTGGCCAACCACCCCGGCGTGCGCGAGGCCGCGGTGATCGGCGTGCCCGACGAGCACTCGGGCGAGGTGGTGAAGGCGTTCGTGGTGAAGAAGGATCCGGCGCTCACCGCCGAGGACGTGGTGAAGCACTGCCGCGAGTCGCTGGCGGGGTACAAGGTGCCGCGGCAGGTGGAGTTCCGCGACGACCTGCCCAAGAGCCCCATCGGCAAGATCATCCGCCGCGAGCTGCGCCCCGGTGCCGCGTCGGGGACCGCCACCACCCCGCCCGCGGCCGCGCCCGAAGCCGCCAAGGCCTGAGCCGCGCCGCGGGAAGGATGTCGTTCGCGCCGGGACGGGGCCGCCCCTGTCCCGGCGCGTTCCGTCTGATGTCTGATCCGGGGATCGTGCAGTCCGCCTCCAGGAGCGAATGAATTCGCCGCTGGAACGTCGCGAAGTCCGCCTGCGCGGACTCGCGTGTGAAAGATCGCGGCGCTGATCAACGATCGCGGAAGGCTGCGCTACCGGATGTGATGCAATCGGTATCCGGACGACGAAGCCGCATCGCAAGGGAGCGGAGGTGCCGATGCCCACCATCCTGCAGAACCACCACGTGCTGGCGGTGCCGGACGTGCGCGCGTCGGCGGCGTTCTTCGTGGACGCGCTGGGATTCCAGGTGGTCGACGAGCCGCCCGGCTGGATCTTCGTGGCGAGGGACGACTGCATGATCATGCTGGGCGAGTGCCCGGACGCCATCCATCCCGGCCGGCTGGGCGACCACGGCTACTTCGCCTACCTGCGCGTGGACGACGCGGACGGGTACCTGGCGCAGGTCCGGGCGCGCGGGTTCGCCCCGATCGCCGAGATCGAGGACAAGCCGTGGGGGATGCGGGAGTTCGCCATCCGTACGCCCGAGGGTCATCGGCTCACGATCGGGCAGGTGATCGGCCGCCCGGACGCGGCTTGACGACGCAGGCATCATCCTCATTCGACCCGGAGACGCCGTTGATCTACCGCACCCTGGCCGACGCGGTGCTCGTCATCCACCTGATGTTCGCGATCTTCGCGGGGATCGGGGGGCTGCTGGTGCTGCGCTGGCGGCGGCTGGCGTGGGTGCACGTCCCCTGCGCCGTGTGGGGCGCGCTGATCATGTTCGCGGGATGGATCTGCCCGCTGACGCCGCTGGAGAACGACCTGCGCCGGCGCGGCGGGCAGGCGGGGTACGAGGGCGGGTTCATCGAGCACTACATCGTTTCCGCGCTCTACCCGGCCGGGCTCACGCGCGGCATCCAGTACGGCATCGGCGCGGGGGTGGTGCTGGTGAACCTGGCCGTCTACGGGCCGATGATCGCCCGGGCGCGGCGGAGGCGGCGGGAGGGGGCCGATCCGCAGTTCCGGCCCGCGGCCCCGCCCTGAGAATGAGATGGCCGGGTAAGCCCGCGGGCTAAAGCCCGCGGCTGGAACTGCCACAAGCCCCGTCCCGGCGCCGCTGTCGCGTCGCCGAACGGGGCTTCACCTCATCCACCAGCGAACCTGATCGGCTGATCCGCGCCGCGATCCTGCCCACGCGAGTCCGCGGAGGCGGACTTCGTGACGTGCCAGCAGCGGTTTCAACCGCCGGGCGCGGGGCCGGCAAATCAATCCACCCTCTCGCCTCGCCACCCACCTGTCATCCAAGCGCGGCCGGGGGACGGTAGATCCACCCCTCCAGGTCGATGAGCTCGCGTGGAACGCGGTCCAGGCGGTAGGGCTGGTCCAGGTCGTCGCGGCAGAGGTACGCGCTCAGGCAGGCGATGCAGGCGTCGCGCGCATCCTCCAGCGTGCACGCCGTCGCCTCGATCGACGGATGGTCGAAGGAGAGGAACGGGCGGAACGCCGCCGGGCGCGCCCGCACCTCGCCCGGGCGCGAGGGGACGCGCGAGCCCTTCATCCCCAGGTCCTTCACCGCGCCGGAGGGGTAGACCTCGATCAGCACCGTCTCCGCGTCCTTCCGCGGCGCCATCGGCACGATCGACACCTCCGCCGCGTCGCGCAGCTCCCAGAGAAAGCGGATGCCCTCCGCCGTCTGCCGGTACAGGCGCAGGTCCAGCGGCGCCAGCGCCCCCCCGGTGTCCGTGCGCCGCAGCGCCTTCAGGAACCCCGTGAGCGCGTCCTTGATCTCGTCCGGCGGCCGGTCGGCGATCCACGACGCCAGCCCGCGCCACGAGCGCTCGCGCAGCCCGTCGATCGCCTGCACCGCGTCCGCCGGCAGGCCGAAGGGGAAGTCCGCGCCCCAGAGGATGCGGTCGCCCGCCTCCGCCCGCGCATGGCGCCGCCACCCCTCCGCGACGAACGCGGCCAGGTCCGCCCGGAAGGGATGGGGGCAGAGGGAGACGATGCACAGCCGCCCCTCGCGCTCCTCGCCCACGGCGGTCCACAGGTTGGACAGGGGCTCCTTGGCCCCGGAAAAGTCGATGCCGCCGAAGAAGCGGAACGCGGTCACGATCGATCGGGAATCGGGATGAGGGAGATCGGCGCGGCGATCAGGACGCGCGCGCGTCGTTCATCACGCGGCTGATGCGCATCGCCACGTCGTCCACGCCGTCGTGGAAGGCCAGGAAGACGGGGTTGCCGCGCAGGGGCCGCACCTGCAGCCCGTTGCGGTGCGGGTGCACGGAGCGGATGCGGTCCAGCGGCAGCGGGCTCTGCTGCCCGGAGGGCGCGACGAGCAGCAGCCGGCGGTCCGTCACCAGGAAGCGGCACGCCCCCGCGCGGCCGAACGGGGACAGGTCGCAGTCCTCCTCCAGGCTGCCATCCACGAAGGCGCGGGGGTCCACCGGGCGCGGCGCGGGCGGGGCCTCCGACGGCTGCGCGCCGGGGGAGACGCGGTACAGCTCCACCGTCCGCACCGCGAAGCACCGTTCGCCGGGCTCCAGCGGATGGCCGGCCGGGACCTCCTCCAGCGCCTCGGTGGAGATGCGGTGCAGCGCGCGCAGCCGCTCCAGCGCCGCGCGCGGACCGGCGCTCGGGGGGAGGCTGATCCCCGCCCAGGAGAGCAGCGCGCCCAGCTCGTGCTGCTCGTAGTCCGCCAGCTCCGCCGCCGCGCGCCCCGCGATCCCCAGCGTGTACGTCATCTCCTCCGGTCCGACGCGCGCCGGCCCGGCGTGTGCCGGCCCGGCGGACTCGGCGGGACGGACGTCCGGCTCCGCCCGCACCGTCATATCGACCGCGACCGGCTCCTCCGCCGGCGCGACGTGCTCGACGGAATCGGTGTGCTCGACGGACTCGGGAGGCGCGGGCTCCGGCGCGATGGCGGGACCGTCGTCCCCCGCGCGCAGCCGGTCGACCGCGTCGGGGTCCAGGTCCAGCACGCGCTGCAGGCAGGCCAGCTCGCGCTCCTGCTCCGGCGTGAGCGCGCCGCCCCGGCGGCGGAAGTGGTCCAGGAAGGTGCGGTAGAGGGAGATCCCCTCCGTGCGCAGCGCATCTTCCCCCGCACCGTAGCGGGCGGCTTCCGCCAGCAGCGCCTCGCGGGGGACGGCGCAGGCGCTTCCCGCCTCCACGATGCGCCGGTGGATGGCGGCGAGCGCGTCCTCCGCCGCGGAGGGACCGCGCTCGGCGGGGGCGGCGGCGGACGGGGCCTCGGGAGGCGCCTCCTCGCCCTCGTCCGGGTCGCGGAAGGCGGCGCGGGCGCGCCAGGCGTAGCCCAGGCAGAAGGCCGTGGCGCCGGCGGCCGCCGCGGGGGGGAGCCACCGCGCCTCGCCCATGCCGATGCGGACGACGTCCATCACCAGCGCGGCGACCAGCACCCACATCGCCATCTCCCACCCGGAGCGGCGAAAGCGCAGGAAGGGCACGACGGCCGCGGCGGCCACCAGGGCCACCACGGCCGCCGCGACTTGGCTCCACAGGGGCACCCGCGCCGTGTACGCGGCCCAGGCGAAGCGCGCCGCCGTCGCCGCCAGCCAGGCGGCGACCAGGTACCCCACCGGCCCGTGGCGGACCGGCGGGGCGGCCTGCGGATGCGGCTCGCGCGGCGCCTCCGTCATCGCTCCGGCGGCTGGCGCGGCCGGATGCCGCGGTACCACTCCACCATCTCCGGCCGGCGCTCGCGGTTCCAGAAGCTCTCCATCGCCATCAGCGCCTCGATCTCCGCCACCTCGCGCGGGGCGCCGGCGGAGATGCGCTCCAGCCCCCGCTCGGTGATGAAGTAGTCGTCCTCGATGCGCACGCCGATGTCGCGGTAGCGCTCCACCGCCGGCCGCAGCCGGGCGATCATCCGTCGGTTGCGCGGCGTGTCGGGAAGGTAGTCCAGCGCGTCGGCGCGGACGTAGATGCCGGGCTCGATGGTGAAGGCGCTCCCCACCACGAAGCCGCTTCCGTACGAGGCGTCGGGGTCGTGCACGTCCAGGCCGATGCCGTGCCCCAGCCCGTGCAGGTAGAAGAGGCTCACCTGCCGGCACTGGCCCTGCCCGCAGTCGTAGGTGGCGTCGGCGGACTCGATGAGGCCCAGTCGGGCGAGCCCCTGCGCCAGCACCCGCGTGGCCGCCTGGTCCAGCCGCGCCAGGGTGACGCCGGCACGGGCCTCCTGCTCCGCCGCCTTCTGCGCCTGCAGCACCAGCTCGTAGACGGCGCGCTGCTCGGGGGTGAAGCGGCCGTTCACCGGCACCGTGCGCGTGACGTCCGCCGCGTACCCCCCGTACGAGGCGCCGACGTCCATCACCACCATGTCGCCGGCCTGCATGTAGCGGTCGGCGGCGCGGTAGTGCAGGGTGGTGGCGTTGGGCCCGGAGCCCACGATGGAGTTGAAGGCGGGACGCTCCGCCCCGTAGCGGCGAAAGGTGCCCTCGATGAGCGCCAGGATCTCGAACTCGTTCATCCCCGGCTCCACCGCGCGGATGGCCTCGCGCTGGGCCAGGTTGGTGACGTAGATGGCCCGCCGCAGCAGGTCCAGCTCCGCCGGGCTCTTGGCCATGCGGATCCGGAAGAGGTCGTTGCTCAGGTCCACCACCCGCTGCACCCCGTGCTCCCGCTGCAGCGCCTGCACGAACTGCTGGTCGGGGCGCTGCCAGGGATTGCCGCTGCCGTCCGGGCTCAGCGGCGCCACCGTGTACAGCGTGCGCACGCCCCGCAGCAGCTCTGCCAGCGCGTCGTCCATCTGCTGCGTGGTCCGCGCGGGGATTCCGGTAAGGCGGGTGGCGCCCTCCGCGCCCAGCCGCGCCCCCTGCCACACCTCCAGGCTGGGGTCGCGCGGCAGCACGAACAGGTGTTCCTGCACCTCCGCCCCGCGCCTGGCCATCACCAGCACCGCCGACGGCTCGGTGATCCCGGTGAGGTAGCGGAACGGGGCGGACTGCGCGAAGGGGAGGTAGTCCGCGTCGGGCTCGATCGCCCCCATCACCACCAGCACGCCGTCGCCCATCTCCCGTGCCAGCGCCTGGCGCCGGCGCGCGTACTCCTCGCGCGCGACGGGCGCGGCGGGGGGGACGGCGGGGACCTCGTACCGGTCCGGGCTCCCCGCCGGGGCGGGGATGGGCCGCTGCGCCGCGGCCGGGGCGGCGAGCAGGGCCGCCAGCAGGGGGAGCAGGGCGGCGGTCCAGCGCGTCACGGGCATGCGGCTGCGGGGCTGGGGAGGGAGGGGCCGCGGATGAATGGCGGTCACCGGACGGTCACGCGCGTCTGCAGGACGGCCGCGGTGCTCCACCCCGTGCCGGGATAGGCGTGCTCCACCCGCAGGTCGTAGGTCCCCGCGGGGAGCCCGCGGATGGTGGCCGTGTAGGGGACGGCGCCGATGGACTGGATGCACATCACCTCCGGGTCCTGCGCGGCGCTCACGCGGAGCGTCACCTGGCTCCCCGACGCCTCCACCCGCGCGGTGAGCCGGTGGCAGGGCGTGGGCGTGCTGGCGGTGCCGCGGACGACGACGGCGCGCTGGCCGCCTTCCGCCGCGGCGCGGTTCTCCCCGTCCCCCGCGGACGAGGCTTCGCCGGGCACGAGCTCCACGGTCACCTGCTGCGCCTCCGCAGGCGTGGAGGGGCCGGCCGGGGCGGGCGCCTGGCCGCTGGGCGGCGCCCCGTCCCCGGGCGCGGACTGCGACGGCCCGGCGCAGGCGACGAGGAGCGCCAGGGCCGCGGGGATGATGCCTCGCATCGCACGTTCTCCTTGCGAAAAGTGGCGCCCGCCGGGGCCGGCGCATATTGCCGCCCGCCCGCGGCGGGGCGCAAGTGCCGCGGCGCGGCCTCAGCCGGCGCCATCGCGCCCCTCCAGCTCCGCCGCCAGCGCCTCCGGGGTGTTCACGGGCATGCGGCAGGCCATCCGCTCGCAGACGTACGCCGCCGCCCGCCCGTCCAGGGGCGTGCGCCCGTGCAGCAGCGGCACCAGCGCCTCCGCCTCGCCCTCCGTGCCGGGGCGGCGCAGCGCGGTGACGGCGTTCGGCAGGTACGTCCGCGCCGCGACGGCGAGGAGGGCGTCCGTCTCCGCCTCTCCCGGCGTGCCCACGAAGGCGATCTCCATCGGCGTGGCGAGATGGAAGTCCAGCGCGGAGAGGAGGTTCCCGAAGCCGGCGGGGACGCGCGCCGCCAGCTCCGCCATCCCCTTCAGCGCCCGCGTGGCCACGCGGCGGTAGCGCTCCTCCCCCAGCAGCACGGCCAGGCGCAGGAGGGCGTGGACGGCGGCGGAGGTGCCGGAAGGCGTCGCGTTGTCCCACAGGTCGCGGGGACGGACGACGAGCGGCTCCGCGTCCGCGGCGGTGTCGTGGAAGACGCCTTCCGCGTCGTCCCAGAAGCGCTCCAGCGTCTCGTCCACCAGCGCGCGCGCTTCGCGCAGCCAGCGGAGGTCGAAGGTGGCGCCGTAGAGGGCCACCAGGGCCTCCGCCAGCAGCGCGTGGTCGTCCAGGAAGGCGGGGATCTTCGCCTTCCCGTCCTTGCAGGTGCGCTGCAGCCGCCCGTCGATCCTCAGCTTCGACAGCAGGAACTCCGCGCTGGCGACGGCGGTCCGCCGGTACTCGTCGCTCCCCAGCACCCGCGCCGCCTCGGCAAAGGCGCGCAGCATCATCGCGTTCCAGGCGGTGAGGACCTTGTCGTCCCGCCCCGGCCAGATGCGCCGGGCCCGCGCCAGGTACAGCGGCTGCCGGGCGCGGGAGACCGCCTTCATCATCCGCTGCGGCGAGACCCCCGCCTCTTCCGCGGCCGCGGGGACGGTGCGCCAGGCGTGGAGGATGTTGCGCCCCTCGAAGTTCCCCTCCGCCGTCACGCCGTACCAGGCGCGGACGATGCGCCCCTCCTCCGGCCCCAGCACCGCGTCGATCTCGTCCGGCGTCCAGACGTAGAAGCGGCCTTCCTCCCCCTCGCTGTCGGCGTCCAGGGCGGAGTAGAAGCCGCCCTCCGGCGACGTCATCTCCCGCCGCACCCAGGCCAGCACGTCCTCCGCCACGGCGCGGTACTCCTCCGCCCCCGTCGCCTGCCAGGCGTGCAGGTACAGGGGGACCAGGAGGGCGTTGTCGTACAGCATCTTCTCGAAGTGCGGCACCAGCCAGTGCGCGTCCACGCTGTAGCGGGCGAAGCCGCCGCCCAGGTGGTCGTAGATGCCGCCGGAGGCCATCCGCCGCAGCGTGACCTCCACCCAGCGCAGGGCGTCGGGGTTCCCCGTGCGCTTCCAGCTGCGCAGGGCGAAGTCCAGGGTGAGCGGCTGCGGGAACTTGGGTGCCCCGGCCAAGCCGCCCCAGGCGAAGTCGAAGCGGGAAGAGAGCCCCTGGAAGGCGCGGTCCAGGACGGAGGCGTCCAGCGCGCCGGGCGCCGGGCGCACGTCGGTGTTCTGCCGGACGGCCTCGGTGAGCTGCGCCGCGCCCTGGTCCACGTCCGCGCGGCGGTTGCGCCAGGCGTCCGCCACGCCGGCCAGCACCTGGCGGAACGACGGCATCCCGTAGCGCGGCTCCGGCGGGTAGTAGGTGCCGCCGTAGAAGGGGGCGCCCTCGGGGGTGAGAAAGACCGTCATGGGCCAGCCGCCGTGCCCCGTCATCTGCTGCACGGCGGACATGTAGATGCTGTCGATGTCCGGCCGCTCCTCGCGGTCCACCTTCACGTTGACGAACAACTCGTTCATCAGCGCGGCGGTGTCGGGATCCTCGAACGACTCGTGCTCCATCACGTGGCACCAGTGGCAGGCGGAGTAGCCCACGGAAAGGAGGATGGGCCGGTCCTCCGCCCTGGCGCGCTCCAGCGCCTCGGGACCCCAGGGGTACCAGTCCACGGGGTTGTCCCTGTGCTGCAGCAGGTACGGGCTGGTCTCGTTCGCCAGGCGGTTGGGCATCGGCGCTCGCGGATGGGATCGGGTCGTGTCGGACGCGAAGCGGTACGGCGCGGCAAGGTGCGTACCCTGCGGAGGGCCCCTCCCCCCGGCCCCCTCCCCGCTCGTTCCTCAAGGAGAGGGGGAGAACGGCAAGGGCAAACAGCGCCCGCTTCGCGGAGCCCCTCACCCCCGGCCCCTCTCCCTCAGACTGCGCGGGAGAGGGGAGAGGAATCGTGCCGGATGGTGGTTCAGCGCGAGCCGCGGCGCCCCCTCCGGGCTCGCATTACTCGCCCACCTCCCCCCAAAAACCCTGGGGGAGGTTGGGACGGGAGGCTGAGATCGTGCTGATCGGCGGGCGCCCTGCCGCCTGCGGAGGACCCTCCCCCCGGCCCGCTCTCTGCTCGTTCCTCGCGGAGGCGGGAGACCTGCACTGGCGAACAGCGCCGCGCTTCGCGCGGACCCCTCACCCCCGGCCCCTCTCCCGCAAACTGCGCGGGAGAGGGGAGAGGAATCGTGCCGGATGGTGGTTCAGCGCGAGCCGCGGCGCCCCCTCCGGGCTCGCATTACTCGCCCACCTCCCCCCAAAAACCCTGG
>DATAAG010000820.1:0-13070 GCA_036260235.1 Longimicrobium sp. | reverse complement strand
GCGACGGCGGTGGGAGCGACGGCCCGGACGTGCCCCCGGCCACGAGCCGCTGCGCCTCGCGGGCGGCACCGACCTTCGCCCCCCGGAACGAGACCTCCCCGAACACCAGGCCGATCACGGCGGCAACGGCCCACGCCCACGGGTCGCCCAGGCCGACCGATGCGTCGAGAAGGGCCCAGCCCAGCAGTGCGCCTGCGCCGGCGGCCAGTCCTTCGGGCAGCGCGCCGATCGGCCCGGGGGTCACGCGCGAGACGACGGCCGACGCCGCAATCCACGCAACGAACCCCGACATCAAGCCGAACAACAGCCCGGCGACGTGGGCCATGAAGCCCGTGTCGCCGGCAGCCACGCTGAGAACCAGCGCGGTGCCGGCGAGCCAACCCCCGAACTCGGCGAGGAAGCCTGCGAACCAGAACGGTCCGCGGGCCCAGCGCGGCAGCCGGTCCACCCAGCGCTTGTACCGCGCGAGCAGCGATTGCGACGTGTTCGGCACCGGGTAGCCGCCGATCTGCCGTGCCCGCTCTCGCGCCGCCTTGCAGGCGGCGCATCCGGCAACGTGCGCGCTCACCTCTGCGCTGGCCACCGACCACGCGCCGTACGGATCCCGGAACATCCGCTCGTACAGGTTGGGTGCGTGCGCCCGCACCCACGCGCACGCCTCGCCGCGCGCGGCGTCCAGCGCCGCGCGCCACGCGTCCCTGTCCGCCATCCAGCGGATGCGCAACGCCTGCTCGGCCGGCACCCGCACCGTCCCTGCCTCCCACGCCGACACCTCCAGCGCGTCGGCGTGCACCTCCTCGGCCAGCTGCTCCACCGTCCAGCCACGCCCTTCGCGCAGCGCGCGTACCTCCTCCGCGGACGCGACGTCTCTGCGAGGCTTCAGAAACTGAATGCGCATGATGGGCCTCCGGGAAATCGCCGGACTGGGACCGGCGGCGTGCCATCGGAATACGGTGGATGACGACGTGAGTTTCCGTCCCCGTGCAGGGCGGGATCCGCACGGGCCTCAGTCCTCGTAGCGGCCGGCCTCCACCACGTCGCGGATGGCGTTCAGACTGCCGCCGTGCACGCCCAGGGCCAGCATCAGCTCGATGCGCGCCTGCTGGCCGGTCATGTGGTCGGCGAAGATGGCGCCCATCTCGCGCAGCTCGTGGCCGCCGCCGGGGTAGGCGTAGGTGTCCAGCACCCGCCCCCGCTGAGAGCGCGAGGTGATGACGACGGGCTTTCCCGCCTCCACCCACCGCCGCACGCCGGGGAGGACGGCGGGGGGCACGTTCCCCCGCCCCAGCGCCTCCAGCACGATCCCCCGCGCGCCGGAGCCCAGGCTGCACTCCAGCAGCCGCGCGTCCATCCCCGCGACGATCTTCACGAGATCGACCGGGAGCGCGGGCGCCTCCGGGGTGAGCGGCGGCTTGCGGCGGGACTCGCGGTAGAAGAGGACGTGCCCCTTGTCCGTGATCCCCAGCGGGCCCCAGTTGGGCGAGCGGAAGGTGCCCGCCGCCTCGGTGTGCGTCTTCACCACCTCCGCGCCCTGCACGATCTCCTCGTCCATCACCACCATCGTTCCGCGGCCCCGCGCGTCGCGGGCCGCCGCCACCTCGATGGCCGCCATCAGGTTCGCCGGGCCGTCCCACGACAGCTCCGACGAGTTGCGCATGGCCCCGGTGACGACGACGGGCTTGCCGGCCGGGATCGACCGGTCCAGCAGGTACGCCGTCTCCTCGATGGTGTCCGTCCCGTGGGTGACCACGACGCCGGCGAAGTCCTCCGCCAGCGCGGTGCGGATGGCGGCGCGCAGCTCCCACATCCGCTCGATGGTCATGTGCGGGCCCGGGTAGCGCCCGAACTCGCGCACCTCCACCCGCGCGACCTTCTCCACCCCGGGGAGCGCCGCCAGGATCTCCGCGCCGGTCAGCAGGGGGACGGCGCCGCCGCGCTCCGGGTCGCGCCGCATGCTGATGGTGCCGCCGGTGGCCAGCAGCAGCACCCGCGGCAGGTTGCCGTCCTCAGCCACAGAGCACGCTCCCGCCGTTCACGTTCAGGATCTCGCCCGTGACGTGGCGGGCCAGGGCGCTGCACAGGAAGACGATGGGCCCCGCCACGTCGTCCGCGCTGGCGATGCGGCCCAGCGGGATGGCGCGCTCGATCGCCTGGCGCCCCTGCGCCATGGGCCGCTCCACCATCTCCGTGTCGATCCACCCGGGCGCCACGCAGTTCACCGTCACGTCCCGCTCCGCCAGCTCGATGGCGACCGACTTGGTGAAGGAGATGAGCGCGCCCTTGCTGGCCGCGTAGTCCGCATGGTACGCCTCGCCGCGCTGCCCGGCGGTGGAGGAGACGATGACGATGCGCCCGCCGTCGCTGACGAAGCGCGCCGCCAGCCGTACCGTCTGGAAGACGGAGGTCAGGTTCGCCGTCAGGGTGCGGTCCCACTGCGCGTCCGTCATCCCCGCGACGGGCACCTCGTCGGGCACCCAGATCCCCGCGTTGGCGACGAACAGGTCCACGCCGCCCAGCTCCACCATGCAGCGCTCGAAGAGCATCTCCGCGCCCCAGGGGGTGGCGACGTCCGACGCCTGGGCAAAGGCACGCACCCCCAGCGCCCGCGCCTGCTCCACCACCTGGGCGGCCTCCGCCTCGCGGCTGTGGTAGCCGATGCCCACGTCCGCGCCGGCGCGCGCCAGCAGCAGCGCCGTGGCGCGTCCCACCCCGCGCGAGGCGCCGGTCACCAGCGCCCGCCTTCCCCGCAGTCCCAGCATCACGCCGTCGTCCACTTGCCCCCCAGCTCCGCGGCGTGGTGCCGCTCCGTTTCCAGGATCTCCTCGATGAGCCCGCGCGTCTCCGCGTCCATCTGCGCCTGCAGCAGCGCCTCGTAGCGCCGCACCTCCGCCTCCTCGCGCCGCCGCGCCTCCGCCTCCCACCCCTCCATCCGCGCGGACGACGGGTTCGATGCGGAGATGTCCGCCAGCCCCGCGCCCAGCTCCAGCAGGCGCGCGGTGAGGCGGCTGACGTGGTGCTGCTCGTCCGCGTGGAGCTCGTTGAAGCGCTCGCTCATGGCCGCGTTGGAGCGGTCCTCGGCCTCCGCCGCGAGCGTGCGATAGTAGAGCGCCTGCTCCTTCTCGGCCGCGCGGGCGCTTTCCAGGGCGGGGATCAGGTCCAAAACAGGTTCGCGAGCTGGCGGGTTCGGGTTAACGCCCCTCACGTCCACGGCGTTAACTTGGCCGCGCCGAGGAGGGGGAGAAAAACATCACACCAACTTCGCGAGTCGGCCGGCATTATGCAATTTGAGGTTATCGGCGAGATTCGGAACAAGGAGACGATTGCGCAAGGACACGGGATTCGTGATCTCGCGAAACTTCGCCAGCAGTTCGGCCCGGGACGCTGGCGCAAATGCAAAGGGGTCGCTACCGTTCTTCTGGAAACCGGTGAGGTGAGGCTGGCCGAGTTACACTGGTACGAGGCACACGGAATCGGTAGGCGCAGAGAAAAGATCAAACGCTACCTGGACCGATGAAGAAGCGTTCTCCCACCCCGCCCCGTCTCGTAGTCTGCGTCCGGAACGACGACTACGAGTTGGACCTCGTAGTGAATACCGTCTACGAGGTCCTCCCCGATCCTTCCGCAGAGCGAAGCGGATGGATCCGCATCGTGGATGAGACGGGCGAGGACTACCTGTATCCGGAGAAGTTCTTCCGGGCTGCGGAAGGTCAGGAGGCCCTGCGACGCGCCTCGTGATCGCCGGGGTACCAAAGATCGGATGGATTCGAGCCGCACGGAATTTCGCCGTGCGGCTCGTCCGTTCTCAGGGGAGAGGCCTCCACCCACCCCGGGCTGGAAATGCCACAAGCCCCGCCCGGGCGAGCAGGTGAAGCCGCGTTCGGCTAGCGCCAGCGAGCCGAGACGGGGCTTGTGGCCGTCCCAGCCGCGGGTTTCAACCCGTGGCGGTGGCGGGGCACGACACCACCGGCCCTCTCACGCACACCCCTCCACGTACTCCACCTGCGGCTTCTGGCCGGCGCGGAAGCGCTGCACCACGCGGCCGTCCGTCTCGAAGATGATCAGCCGGGTGGTGTCGGACGCCTCGGCGGGGCGCACGTAGAGGTAATGGCCGTCGGTGTACTTGTGCGGCCACACCGTCACCCGGCCGGGATACAGCTGCGCGATGCGCGCCTCCGTGTCGCCGATGCGCGCGCCCTCGGCCGTGGCGATGCGGCCGGAGTCCACCTCCACCCGCACCACGCGCCGCCCCTCCACCATCACCCGCACGCCCGGGGGAAGCGCGGACGACCGCGGATGGTCGCAGCGGTCCGGCCCCTCGTCCGTGCCGATCACCTGCTCGTTCATGCGCAGGTCGCCGCCCAGCGCCGCGCGCGCCTCGCCGAACGTCATCCCCACCCGCACCGGGCCGATGCCGTCGAACCGCATCGTCCACGCGCTGTCGCCCGCGGGCGCGGTCTCCGCCATCGCCGCGGTGTCGGCGGGAATCGCTGCTCCCGGGGTCGTATCGGCTTCGACGTCCGCGCAGCAACCGGTCTTCCCGCATCCGGCGACGAGCGCCAGGAGCGCGGCGAGGGCAGTGGATCGAATCGGGATCATCCACGTGGCGGGTCCAGGGGAAAAGGCACGGGCCGTGCTCGCCAGGATACCCGTTCGCCATCGATTCGATCAACCGTCCTCACCCATCGTGGAGAGATGCGCCGCAGCCTGAGCCTTGCCCTGATCGCCCTTTCGGCGTCGGCGCCGTACCTGGAGGCGCAGCGATGCCCGCAAAACCAGGCCGCGCGCTTTCGCCCCACGCTGCGGCACGGGGAGCCGCAGCTGGCCGGCACCTGGCGCGCGCCGTTCGAGTTCGTCTGCGGCGCCCCCGCGACGGTGCGCGTCGCCCATACGGGCGTGGAGCTGACGGCGACGGTGGTGGCGAACGTCGGCTGTGCGCAGGCGGGAAGCACGCGCTGGAGCGGCCTGGTCCCGGGCCCCGCCCAGGCGGCGTTTCCCGCGCGCGCGGCGAGGGCGGACGGACGGATGGTCGAGGCGACGGGGCGGATCGCGGACCTGTGCACCCTGGAGATCACCGCGAACCGCCGCACCAGCGCCTACCACCGCATCGACCCCGCCTGCCCGGAGAGCAGACCGGTCGTCGTCTTCATCGGCGGGTTCGCGGACGCGCTGAACCGCAACGTGGTGCGCATCTTCTGCGGATACGACGCGGCGTGGGAGCGCGCGCAGAAGCTGTACTTCGCGTACGACGACGATCCGCGCGCCATCCGCGATTCGGTCGTGCGGCGCGCGGGAACGGGCGCGGAGCGGGCGCCGGTGGTGCTGGTGGGCCACAGCTACGGCGGCGACGCGGCGTACCGCCTGGCGGACTCGCTGGCGGCGGACGTGGACGTGCGGCTGCTGGTGACGCTGGACCCGGTGTCGGGGCAGTGGCAGGGGCGCGCGGCGCCGCGGCCGGCGGGGGTGGAGCGGTGGATCAACGTGCGGGTGGGATCGGCGCCGGGGCTGTCGTCGTGCGGGCTGGCGGGGGCGCTGGGCGGGGCGTGGGGCCCGCAAACGGAGGCGGACGCGGACCTGCGCTTTCCCCCCGATCCCGCGAGGGACGACCCGGACGACGACCACTGCAAGACCGAGCAGATGTTCCTGCTGGAGGAGGTGCAGGCCGCCCTCGCCGCCGTGCGCTGAGCGGCCGGCAGCGCGAGCACAAAAGCACGGCGCCCGAACCTGGGGCATCGGCGCCCCAGCCCGGCGTTCAACTCGTTCACCCGCCCGGGGACGCGATCCGCCAAACCGCCGTCCCACCGCCGGTTACGCCGGCACGATTGACCGTTCCAGCGCCGGGCTGGTACGTTTGCCGCGGCCGTGCGACAGGTGCGCGACCCATCGACCCAGACCCGAACCAGGGCTTATCCCGATGAGCAAGCTTTCGCTGGAGTCGCTGACCGTGGAGTCGTTCTCGACCGAGAACGCCGACGCCTCCGCCGCGCCCCTGAAGACGCGGGACTCGCAGTGCGGCACCTGCGGCACCGCCTGCACGATGTTCCACTGCGGGCCCCCGACCGCCAACTACACCGACTGCGGCAGCTGCGGCATCGCCTGCACTCCCGTGGAACCCTGCGTGTGATCTGGCGCAGGCCTGGCAGGAGCAGGACACAGCAAAGCGGGGTGGACGCCACGGGCGCCCACCCCGCCTCTCGTTACGGGAAATCTACATCCCCCGCCGGCGCGATCGCGGCCAGCGCACCCGGAGACCGGGTTCACGACGGAAAGATGCGCCTGGGGATAAACGATTCAATGCCGTCCCCCCTTACGACGAGCAGGTCCAGCCAGGTCGCCACTGCGGCGCGCACTCGTTCCGACTCTTCTTCGCGAACGTCGTCCGCTTCGGGCGAATCGAGTACGCGCTCTATGCTCCCGGCGACTACCTCACCCGGGCCGCCTCCGAGCTCCTGCATGGTTTCGAGGAGACGTGTGAGTGTCGTCCGCAGCTGATCCCCAACCGCGTCGGCAGCCAGTACAAGGCCCGCGAGGTACTCGGCTTCGTAAGCTGCCCGGTGCACCACGTCGGTCCTGCCACCGAATTCCATGCCCAGGAACGACTCCAGCCAAAAGAAGGTGTCATCCAGGTCATTGGCCGGTAGCTCGTCCAGACGTAGATCGCCCAGTCTCTGCAGACCTTTGCGAACGCCCGGGAGACCCGGTGGAAGGGACTGCACCATCCCGAGGCGCTCCATGATCGCAAGCAATTCGTATCCGACGCGCAGAGTCTCGTGCCCGTCCAGGAGTGTCAAAAAGCCGACTTGCGTGCTCGCTCGCAACCTGCCGGAGTGGACTGCGAGCCGGTACACCTCCGAATAGCTCGATCCCGGTACATGAGTAGCGCCGGACTCGAACCGGTCGATGATCTGCAGGTGCCCAGACGCGCGAGTGCTGACCTGCTCGTCCATGATGCGCAGCGCAGCCACCCACCTTTCGGGATGTCTCTTGCCCGCGGGCTCGAGAAGAGCACGCAGGTCCGAGAATGCAGATGCGAGTACCGGCTCCAGGCCGATTGCGCTCGCGAACGATTCCAGTTCGTCCAACAACAGGCTGATGAAGTCGGGGTCGTGCTCACCGTCGTCCTCGGCGCCGTTCTCTTCGCCGGTGTCAGCGATGTACTTCAGCAGTGCGCGGAGGCGCTGGAACGAGCCCCAGAAGTAGAACGAGTTCAGAGCGTCCGTGCCGAACCGTACGTGGATGTGCGCGGCGATTGCCGCGTAGCCCTTCGCGCTGAGCAGAGTATTGACGGGGCGAGGAGAGAACGCGAGCGCGTGCAAGCTTGCAAGGAGGGGGATGCGCAGCGTCTGCGGGGCGAATTCTCCTCCTGTCTTTTTGTTGGTTCGTGAGAAGAAATGGAAGATCGCCGCCTGCTTGATTGCGCGTGCCGCGCGATCACTCATCGGGCACACCGGGTGGTGAGTCGGCATTGCCGGGGCGATTCAGGATTCGGTTCAGCGGATGACCGTACCGGACGGCTCGGGTGCGCGTCATCCCTTTTGCGACCAAGTAGGTTGAATCTCCTGCAGAACGCAAGAGGAATTACCCGCAGCTGACGAACGAACTGGAGTTCAGCGATGAGGCGAGCGATCTCGCTGCAACGACGGCTCTCACGCGTTCAGCGTACCCCCCAGCGGGAACACCCGATCGAATACGTCTGCCACGTCGATGAACTCTGAAGGCAAACCGCTCCCGAACGGGCGCCACGATCGTCGCCCCTTACTTGCAGGGTGACCCCCGTCAGGTGTATCTATCGATCCCCTCCGCCAGCCTTCGATCGCTCACATCAGTCAACGCGCGGCTTTCGTTCACGCGGCCATGCCGAATTCAACCATGACGAGCGGCAGGCTCGCCGGCGTGATGGGGGAGCAGCGCCGGTGGGGGCACGGAACGCTTGCGTCGGTCCTCCGCGCGGGCGGGTGGACCCGGCTCCTGTGGGCGGCCCTGGCGTGCCTGCCGGCGCTCGCCGCGCCGTGGGTCAGCCGCGCGCTCTTTCCCCGCCCGTCGGCCTTCAACTCCGACCTGGCCATCCCCGTGCTGATGGCGCGCGCCCGGGAATGGAGCCTGTTCGACGTCTACTACTGGGGCCAGGACCGGCTGGGCACCTGGCACCTGCTGCTGCTGCGGGCGGCCGGCCAGGTGTCCGGGCACACGTTCGACTACGCGGGGCTGCACCTGGCGGCCACCGCATGGGTGCTGATGGCGGCGGTGGTGATGGCGCGCCTGGCGGGAGCCTGGGGGTGGGCGGCGGGGGGCCTGATGGCCGCCGTTCTCGTGGGCAACTCCGATTCCCGCTTCAGCCTCTTCGACGCCGCGCATCCCTACGCCTGGCAGATCACCGCCCTGATGCTCGCCTGGTGGGGGCTGCGGAGGCTCGCCGAGCGGCCCGGATCCGCCGGACGGGGCCGGTGGCGTCTGCGCGCCGCCACCGCCTTCGCCGTGTTCCTGGCCCACTGGACCTCGCCGCTCAGCGGGCAGATGCTCCTGATGGTGGCCGGCGTCGAAGCCCTCCGCGGGCGCGCGCTGGATGCGGCGCCGGGCCGCTCCGTGCTCCGGAGGCTGGGGGAGGGCGGGCTGGTCCTGGGCGCGGGCATCCTCGCGGAGCGGGTGCTCCGCGCCGCCTTCTACCAGTACGCCCACGCCCGGTACGGGCAGTATTTCAAGACCGGGCTGGTGCTCGACCGCGGACACCTGGCGGACAACGCGCGGCAGGTGGTGAAGAGGCTGGCCGAATCCGCCTCCATGCCCCTGCTGGTGGTGGCGACGGCCGGGGCCTGCGCCGCCGCGGTGGTGCTCTGGCGGGCGCGGGGCGGGCGGGTGCCCGGCTGGCGCGTGGAGGGAGCGGCGCTGGTGCTCGCCTGCTGGGCGCTCGCGGCCGTCCAGCTGCCGGTGTTCGTCCTGGTGCGCCACGTGCGCATCAACGAGTTCTCCGCGCGCTACTTCTCGCTCGTCTTCGTGTTCGGGACGCTGGCCGGACTGCTCACGCTGGCGGGCCTCGCCGCGAGCCTCCCCCGGCTGGCGCGCCGGTGGCGCCCGGTGCTCGCGCTGGCGGGAGCCGCGGGGCTGGCGGTGGGGGTGCTGCGGGTGCCGGCGGCGTCCGGAGCGCGCCTGGATGCCAGGCTGGCCGCCCGCCTGGAGGCGCGTGCGCCCGGCGCGCCGCTCCTCGCCGGGTACTGGAGCACGTACATCTTCGCGGCGCTCCAGCGGCCGGAGACCATGGTCCAGCCGGTCCCGTGCGAAGGGCGGCAGGACCGCACCCCCTGGTGGTCCAGCGAGCTGCGCCGGCACCGGTGGGTGGTGGTGGGGCACACGTACGAGTGCCCGGACGCCGGCCCGCGCGACTCCCCGGCGCCCTGGGTATACCAGCACGGGGCACTGCTGCGGCTGGTCCGCGCGCGCTGGGACCAGGGCGCCGGCGTCACCCTGTCGCTCTACGAGAACGCCACCGGGCGCGCCGTGAGCCACGAGGCGGAGCCCGCGGCCGCCGGCTGGCGCTACTGTGACGCGGGCGCGGCGCTCCGGCTGCGCTTCCCCGCGCGCGGGGGGGCGCAGGTGATGGTCGCGCGCGTGGTCCGGTCGCCGGGCGCGACCCTGCTGGCCGCGCCCGTCTTCGCCGACGGCAGGGTGGGACCGCCGGTGCGCATGCATGCGATGGGGCGCCTGCACCGCGCGGAGCTGCGCGCGGACGGCGCGCCGCTGGTGGGCGCGCGCATCACCGTGCAGCGCGCCACGCCGCCGAAGGAGTGGCAGACGTGCCAGGCGGCGGCCAGCTTCGTGGTCGGGGAGTGAGATTGTCTTTTGTGGATCATTGTCGGATCCGGAAGAACAACGGGGAAGGGTACAGAGATACAGAGAACAGCCAGAGATACAGAAGATCACTTGCCGATCCTCCCTATCTCTGGCGGTTCTCCCTCCCTCCGTACCCGATTCTTCTTCCGGATCCCGTGATCAGCCCGCCAGCGCCGCCAGCGCACCCGCGGCACCGATGCGCTCCGCGAGGGCGGAGACGCCGTCGGGATCAGATTGCGCCTGGGCTTCGAGGGCGTGGGTGAAGAGGGCGTCGGCGGCGAGGAGAGGAAGCGCATCCTCCCGCCGGGTCCCCGCGCCGGCGCGCAGGAGCTCCGCGTACAGCCGCAGGCCCGCCTCCGCCAACGCGTCCGCCACTGGCTGGTGCGGATCGTCCGGCAGCGCGGCGCGCATGGCGTCCAGCAGCGCGGGCGGCGCGTCCGGCAGCCGCCCGCGGATCCATCGCTCGGCGGGGGTCACGCCGCCGCGCCGGCCGCCAGGAGCGGGCGCACCACGTCGGGGACGCTCTGCAGCGCCTCCGCCAGCCGCGCGGGATCGCCCACGCCGGCCTGCGCCATGTGGGGCCGTCCGCCGCCCTTGCCCCCCACCTTCGCCGCGATCTCGCGGACCACGGCGTCGGCGCGGACGCCGCGCTGGATCAGGTCGTCCGTCACCACCGCGACGATCATCGGCTTCTCCCCCTCCGTCTCCGCCAGCACCGCGACGCCGCTTCCCATCCGCTCCCGCAGGACGTCGCCCAGCGACTTCATCTCGTCCACGCCGCCGAAGGCGCCGCCGGACGCCACCACGCGCACCCCGTCCACCGACACCGCCTTGTCGAGGAGCGTGGACACCACGTCCGCGCCGCCGGAGGTGCGCGCCTTCTCCAGCTGCTTCTGCAGCTCGCGCGTCTGCTCCACCACCTGCTGGATGCGCGGCAGCAGGTTCTCTTCCTTCGTCCGCAGCAGCGCGGCCGCTTCGCGCAGGGTGCGCTCGTCGCGGCGCGCGCGCTCGAACGCCTCGCGCCCCGTCACCGCCTCGATGCGCCGCACCCCCGCCGCCACGCCGCTCTCCGAGACGATGCGGAAGAGGCCGATCTGCCCCGTGGTGCGCACGTGCGTGCCGCCGCACAGCTCCATCGACACGCCGGGAATCTCGATCACCCGCACCACGTCGCCGTACTTGTCGCTGAAGAGCGCCATCGCGCCGCGGCCGATGGCGTCCTGGTACCCCATCTGGTGCACGCGCACGTCGTCGTTGGCCCAGATGGCCTCGTTCACCAGCGCCTCCACCTCCGCGACCTGCTCCGGCGTCATGGGCCCCGTGTGCGCGAAGTCGAAACGCAGGCGCCCGGGCTCCACCACCGAGCCCTGCTGGTGCACGTGCTCGCCCAGCACGCGGCGGAGCGCGGCGTGCAGCAGGTGCGTGGCGGTGTGGTTGCGCTCCGTGTCGCGCCGCGCCGGCTCCTCCACCGTCGCCGCCACGCGCCCGGGGACGAAGTCGCCCTCCACCGGACCGACGACGGCCACGCGCCCTGCCACCTTGCGGACCTCGTTGACGGCCATCGTCCACCCCTCGCCCATCACGTGGCCGCGGTCGCTCACCTGGCCGCCGCTCTCCGCGTAGAACGGGTTCTCGCGCAGCTGCAGCGCCAGGCGGCCGTCCTCCATCCGCCGGTACGCCAGCACCTCGGTCTCCAGCGAGGTGGCGCGGTACGCCGCGAACTCCTGCTCCGCGCCCTCCGTCCCGGTCACGTCCTCCCACCCCATGGCGAAGGCGTCCGCCTCCACCCCGATCCCCGACGCGGCGCGGTCCGCGCGGCTGCGGCTGCGCTGCGCCTCCAGCGCCTGCTCGAAGCCCTCCAGGTCCACCGCGTAGCCGCGCTCCGCCGCCATCAGCTCGGTAAGGTCCACGGGGAAGCCGAAGGTGTCGTAGAGCTTGAAGACGTCGGCCCCGGAGATCGTCCCGGATCCACCGATCGGCGCCAGCTGGTCAAAGAGCTTGATCCCCGCCTCGATGGTCGAGAGGAAGCGCTCCTCCTCCGCCCGCGTGTTGCGGGTGATGTATTCACGGCGCGCCATCAGCTCCGGGTACGCCACGCCCATCCGGTCGATCACCGTCTCCACCACCTCCACCAGCGTGGGCTCGCGGCGGCCCAGCAGCCAGGCGTGGCGCACCGCGCGGCGCAGGATGCGGCGCAGCACGTAGCCGCGCCCCTCGTTGGACGGGAAGACCCCGTCCGCCAGCAGGAACGCCGTGGCGCGCGCGTGGTCCGCCAGCACACGGTAGCTCACCCCCTGCGGCGTGTCGTAGTCGTACGGCACGCCCACCACCTCCACCGCGCGGGCGATGATGTCGGTGAACAGGTCCGTCTGGTAGTTGGTGTCCACGCCCTGCAGGATGCTGGTCAGCCGCTCCAGCCCCATCCCCGTGTCCACGCACGGCGCGGGAAGCGGGTGCAGCGTGCCGTCCGCGTCGCGGTCGTACTGCATGAACACCAGGTTCCAGAACTCCAGGATCTCGCCCTGCTCGGTGAGCTCCTCGAACTCCTCCTTCGTCACCGCGGTGCCCAGGCGCCCCTCCGGCCGCCGGTCGTAGTGGATCTCCGAGCAGGGGCCGCAGGGGCCCGTATCGGCCATCTGCCAGAAGTTGTCCTTGTCGCCCAGCCCAAAGATGCGCTCCGCCCGGATGCCGGTGATCTCCCGCCAGAGCTGCCGCGCCTCGTCGTCGGTATGGTGCACGGTCACCCACAGGCGGTCGGGATCCAGCCCGTACTCCTCCGTCAGCAGCTCCCAGGCAAAGCGGATGGCGTCGCGCTTGAAGTAGTCGCCGAACGAGAAGTTGCCCAGCATCTCGAAGAAGGTCTGGTGCCGGGCCGTGACCCCCACCGCCTCCAGGTCGTTGTGCTTGCCGCCCGCGCGCACGCACTTCTGCGAGGTGGCGGCGCGCTTGAACGGCACCTCCTCCATCCCCAGGAACACCTTCTTGAACTGCACCATCCCCGCGTTGGTGAACAGCAGGGTGGGATCGTCCCGGGGCACCAGGCTGGACGACGGCTGGACGGAGTGGTCCTGCCGCGCGAAGTAGTCCAGAAAGCGGGAGCGGATTTCGTCGGCGCGCATGTATCGGTCAGTTCCGGGCTTGCGAAGGGTGCGAGTCTGGTAACATAACGCCCGCCGGGTGCGGGTCTCAACCCCGCGCGGTGGTGGGGTGATGGAGTGATGGAGTGATGGAGTGATGGAGTGATGGAG
>DATAAG010000819.1:0-10428 GCA_036260235.1 Longimicrobium sp. | reverse complement strand
CTCCATCACTCCATCACTCCATCACTCCATCACTCCATCACTCCACATTCCACACTCCATCACGGCCGCGGATCGTCCGGATACGCCGCGCCGCCATCCAGGCACCGCAGCTCGTGCGTCATCTTCATCACCCGCGCGGGGCTGCCGGCGACGACCGCGCCCGGGGGCACGTCGCGCGTCACCACGGCGCCCGAGCCCACCAGCGCGTAGGCGCCGATCTCCACCCCCGGCGTCATCGTCACGTTCACGCCGATGCGCGCGCCGCGGCGGATCGTCGGCCCCTTCATGTTCTCGTATTCCGAGCAGACGCACCCCGGGTGCACGTCGTTCGCGAAGGTGCAGCCGGGCGCGATGAACACGTCGTCCTCGATCACGGAGAACTGGGGGATGTAGACGTTGCTGTGGATCTTCACGCGGTGGCCGATCACGCAGCCGTAGTCGATCACCGTGTTGCTCCACACGCTCACGTCGTTGCCGATCACGTTCTCCTCGCGGATCACGACGTGGTGCCCCGTCTGCAGCCCCCAGCCGATGCGCGAGCCGCCGTAGATGATGGTGCCGGCGCGCAGCCGCGACCCGGGCCCCAGCGCGAGCTCCGCCGACAGGATGCGCCGCTCCGGCGCGTAGCCGACGATCACGCCGGGGTCCCAGGCGCCCTCCGTGACGGCCGTGGGGGTGGCCGGAGCGGCGGCGGGGGCGGGGACGAGGGGGCGGTCCAGGAGAGCCATGGCGGGTGAACGGGTGAGGGGGTGACGGGGTGACTCAGACGGCGGCGGTGGCCAGGCGCGGGCCCAGGGCGGGGACGCGGATGCGGCGGCGCGGAGGCGCGGAGGGTACGGTGGCGCGCACCGGCTCGGGGGCCATCGACACCCGCGCCCCGCTGGCGGCCAGGGAGCGGTCGGCGGCTTCCAGCACGCGCACCACGTCCAGCGCGCCCCGCCCGTCCGTGCGCGGCCGGGTGCCGCGGCTGGCGCACTCCACGAAGTGGCGCGCCTCCACCTTCAGCGGCTCCTCCTCCACCAGGTACGGGCTGCAGGTGTCGCCGTAGCGGTAGCTGAACGGGAACTCGCCGAAGTCCACGTGGTGCGGCGGCGCGTCCACGCCCTTGTCGTAGACGCGGATCTTCTCCAGCGGCTCGATGTCGTCGTACACGGCCATCTTGCGCGTGCCCACCAGCGTCATCTGCCGCACCTTGTTGGGGTCCAGCCACGAGCTGTGGACGACGGCCATCAGCCCGGACGGGAAGTGCATGGTCAGCACGCAGACGTCGTGGACGTCCGGGCGCAGGTGCGCGAGCCCCTGGCAGTTCACGCTCACGGGGGTCTCGCCCAGCAGGTGCAGGATGATGGAGATGTCGTGCGGGGCCAGGTCCCACAGCGCGTTCACGTCGCTGCGGATGGGGCCCAGGTTGCGGCGCGCGGCGGTGATGCAGCACAGGTGGCCCAGCTCGCCCGTCTGCACGTACTCGCGCAGCTTGGCCACGGCCGCCGTGTAGAGGAAGATGTGGCCGCACATCAGCGTGAGCCCCCGCGCCTCGGAGAGCGCGATCAGCTCCTCGCACTGCGCGGCGGTGCTGGCCAGCGGCTTCTCCACGAAGACGTGCAGCCCGGCCTCCAGCGCGCGCCGCGCCAGCGCGTGGTGCGTGGCCGTGGGCGTGGCGATCACGACGGCGTCCGCGTGGCCGCCGGTGAACACCTCCTCGGCGTCGTCGGTGGCGCGCACGTGGGGGAACCGGGCTCCCACCTGCATGAGGCGCGTGGGGTCGCGGTCGCAGATCATCGTCACTTCCGCGTCCGGCAGCCCGTCGAAGGCGCGGACCAGGTTGGGACCCCAGTAGCCCAGCCCGATGATGGCGATCCGTGTCATGGCTCTATCTCGCAGCGTGGTCGTTGGTGACGTGCGTCGTCCGTTGCGTACGCCGTCCCCAGGGGCAACCGCCAGACCACGCGCGGCCGCTTCGCTAAAGTGTTGGCACACAGTGAGATAGATGCGAAACAGCCGCGCACCTGCAACGTTCCTGTGCAACATCGCGTTGCAGGCGATGTAATGCTTCGCGGAGGAAGAGAGCTGCTTTGCCTCACACAGAGTCAGCAGAGTCAACAGAATCCCTCTGCTCACTCTGCTGACTCTGTGTGAAGCCCGTCCGTTGTGGATCAGCAGTGGACCACAGCTGCCGCGAAAGGAGCGGCGATATGGAGGGATGGTGCCTGGACGCCCATCCGCCGCGTCGGGCTGCGACGCGAGGAACGGCGGAGAACCGAGGAAGCATCTCTGCAGGCGAGCAGAAATGGACACCTGAGAGACGGCGTGCGCGCGGGTGGCGCATTCAGTCTGCGTTGACGAATGCTGGAAATTAGACTAACTTCGCGCTTCGTTTTGTTTGCGGACGAGGTGAAAACGGACACCTGCACGGGTGGAGGAGGGGAGCGGCGATGGTCTCTGCACACGACATGGCTGCGTACATCCTGGAGCGGCAAAACCCCATCTCGGCCATGAAGCTCCAGAAGCTGGTGTACTACGCGCAGGCGTGGTCGCTGGTGTGGGACGACCGGCCGCTCTTCCCGGAGCGCATCGAGGCGTGGGCCAACGGCCCCGTGGTGCGCGACCTGTACGAGCGGCACCGCGGGCACTTCCAGGTGCGCGGCTGGCGCTGGGGCAAGGCGGACCGCCTGGACGGCAACGCGCGCGCCACCATCGACGCCGTGCTGGGCTACTACGGCCCGCGCAGCGCGCAGTGGCTCTCCGACCTCACCCACCGCGAGGAGCCGTGGAAGGAGGCGCGCCGCGGCCTTCCCGAGGGCGAGCGCGGCGACCGCGAGATCAGCCTGGAAAGCATGATGGACTACTACAGCTCGCTTCCCCCCGATGGGGAAGAAGCCAGGTAGGCCGTCACGCGAGACGTAAATGATCGCGTTCTCTTGTAGTGTAGCACATATCGTGGTATGATTGTGCTACAGCCAAGGAGAGCGACCTATGAAGTACATCAGCATCCGCGATCTGCGAAATCAGTCGGGTCTCATTCAGCGCACTGTCGCTGAGGAATCCGTGACGTTGACGTCTAACGGTAAGCCGTTCGCGCTGGTCATTGGACTGAACGAAAGCGAGGATCCCGGAGAGATGGAGCGACTGATTCGGCAGGCACGGGCGCAACTTGCGGTCTCGCGTATCCGCAAGCAGGCGCGTGAGGCAGGGTTGGACAAACTCACGCCCGAAGAGATAGAGGCTGAGATCCGCGCCGCGCGCGCCGAGCGGCGCCGGTGAAGATCGTCATCGATACGAATGTCCTCGTCTCTGGTCTGCTCTCTCCAGCAGGACCGCCAGGGCGGATCGTCGACTTGATCGCCACCGAGACGGTATGCGTACTGTATGACGACCGGATCCTTGCCGAATACCGGGAGGTGCTCGCCCGTCCCAAGCTGGGGATCAATCCGCGCGAGGTTGCGATCCTTATGGAGGAAATCGAGCTTCGAGGGCTGCTTGTGTTCTCGCCTCCGCTGCCAATCGAGCTTCCGGATGCGGATGATCTGCCTTTTGTGGAGGTTGCACATGCAGGCGCGGCAGCTTTCCTGATCACGGGGAACGTCCGCCATTTTCTACCCGCGCAGGATCAGTTCCTTGTGCCGGTCGTCACGCCTGCCACATTTTTGACGCTGTGGCTCTCGGATAGCGCAGGCACCAACTAACAACGCGCGAAATCAAAAGCACCGCATTTCACATCGAAATGCGGTGCCTTTGTCTATGGAAGCCATCGACCATTCCTACTCAGTACGCGCCCTCTGCGCTGAGCACGGCGCGGACGGTCTGGAGGAGGAGGCGGGCGTCGGCGAGGGGGGAGAGGCGCTGGCCGTAGCGCAGGTCCATGCGCACCATGGTCTCGTAGCTCACGCGGCTGCGGCCGTGCACCTGCCACAGGCCCGTGATCCCCGGCTTGGCGCCCAGCACCCGGCGGTAGTACCACTGCGCGTAGCCTTCCGTGGCGTACGCCGGCTCCGGGCGCGGGCCCACCAGCCCCATGTCGCCCCGCAGCACGTTGAACAGCTGCGGCAGCTCGTCCAGGCTCCACCGGCGGATGAACCGGCCGACGGGAGTGATCCGCGGATCCGCGCGCAGCTTGAATCCGCCGTCCGGGCCGCCCTGCCCCGCCACCAGCGACCGCAGGTACGCCGCGTGGGCCGCGTCGCCCGCGCCCGAGTACATCGACCGGAACTTCCACATGCGGAACCTGCGCCCGCCGTAGCCGATGCGCTCCTGCCGGAAGAACACCGGACCGGCGGACGAGAGCCGCACCGCCAGCGCCACCGCCAGCAGCACCGGGCTCAGCACCAGGATGGCGACGAGCGCGCCGGCGACGTCCATCACCCGCTTCCAGAGCGGATACGCGGCCAGGCACGGCGGCACGGCGGCGGACGCGGCGGCCCCGGCCGGCTCCGGCGCCTGGTCCGCCGAGGCGGCGGGGGCGCCGGGCGCCATCCAGTCGCCGGGGTAGGTGAAGACGGTGTGGGCCAGCGGCGCCGCGCCGTCGCGCTCCAGCCGCGACAGCACCTCGCCGGCCACCAGCTGGGCGCCCTCGCGCCCCGTGTCGGTGAGCAGCGCGCCGATGGAGCCGCCCTCCATCCAGCCGATCTCGTCGGTCTCGCGCAGGCGGCGGCCCAGCAGCTCCAGGGTGGCGGCCGCGCCGGAGGGCGAGGGCGCCAGCACCAGGAGCGAGAACTCGCGGCCGGTGCGGTCCGCGCGGGCGCACTCGCGGCGCAGGCAGCCGCGGAAGTTCGCCACGGAGTGCGCGCGGGCCGCGGCGGGGGCGGCGAAGAGGCGGGGGAAGAGTCGGGTCAGCATGGCTGTGGATCCGGCCTGTAGGGGAAGTCAGTTCGCGGAGGCGTAGTAGTCGCGGCCGTAGCCGTACCACCGGTAGGAGGCGTCGTACCGCGCGTCGCGGTCGTAGTCCACGTCGTTCATCACCCCGCCCATCAGCTGGGCGCCTGCGCGCTGCAGCTGCTCGGCGGCGTTGGCCAGGGCGCCGTACGGGGTCACGCCGCTGCGGGCGACCACGACCACGCCGTCGGCGTACTGCGCCAGCACCGCCGCGTCCGCCACGGCGTGCACGGGGGGCGAGTCGATGACCACGCGGTCGAACTTGCGGGCGGCCCACTGCACCAGCAGCCGCGCGCGCATGGAGCGCAGCAGGTTGGTGGGATGCTCGGACGCGGAGCCGGCGGTCAGGTAGGTCAGCACCCCGCCGTCCGTCCCCGCCTCCTGCAGCACCTCCTCGATCCCCGCGTCGCCCGCCACCAGGTCCGCCAGCCCGCGCGCCCCCGGCGTCCCCAGCGCCGCGTCGATGCGCCCGCGCCGCAGGTCGGCGTCGATCAGCAGCACCCGCTCGCCGCGCTCGGCCATCGTCCGGGCCAGGTTGAGCGCGGTGGTCGTCTTCCCCTCGCCCGGGATGGCGCTGGTGATCAGCACCGTCTTCACCTCGCGCCCCACGGCGGCGAAGAGGAGGTTGGTGTGCAGCCAGTCGTACGCGTCCCCCGAGGCCGAGCCGCCCCGCCGCGAGGACGGCTTGCCCGCGGAGGCGGGGAGCGCCGGGGCGGAAGACGCGACGGAGCCCGGGAGCGCCGCCGCGGCGTTCCTCGGCAGCAGCCGGTCCGAGCGCCGCTGCTCGCGCGCGCTCAGCCGGGGGACCAGCGCCAGGACGGGGGCGCTCAGCGCCAGCTCCAGGTCGCCGGGGGTGTGCACGGACTCGTCGGTGAACTCGCGCAGGTAGCCGATCCCCAGCGCCACCAGCAGCGACAGCATCAGCGCGCCGCCCAGGATCAGCTTCTTGCGCGGCGACACGGGCACCGTCGGCAGGGTGGCGGGGTCGATGATGCGCACGCTGGGATCCTCCACGCGCGACGCGATCTCCGCCTCCTTGAGGCGTGCCTGCAGCAGCCCGTAGAGCTCGGAGAGCACCAGCGGCTGGCGGGAGAGGCGCGCGTTCTGGAGGGCGCGGGCGGGGATGCGGTCCAGCCGGCCCCGCGCGGCGGCAAGGTGCCCGTCCAGCGAGGCGATCTGCCCGGCGAGGGCGCCGCGGTAGGTGTCGGCCAGCGAGCGCAGCTCGTTCTCGATCTGCCGGATGCGCGTGGTGAGCGCCTCCACCTCCGGGTCGACGGCGCGGCGGCGGGTCATCAGCGCGGCGCGCTCGTTCTCCAGCCGGGTGAGCGAGGCCAGCAGCTCCGAGGTGGTCTGCGTGCGCATCAGCGTGGGGAACGCCGCCAGCCGCCGGTACGGAGAGGGCTGGTCCGGCAACTGAACCGCCGCTTCCTGGTCCGCGGTGCGGACCAGGGTGGCGAGGGCGTCGTGCTCCGTGGCCAGGGCGCTGCGCTCCGCCTGGAACTGCGCGGCCTGGGTGAGCTCCGTGCGCCCCTCCGTCTCCAGGTCCACCACGCTGCTGGCCTGCTGGAACTGCTGCAGCGCCTGCTCCGAGGAGGCCAGCTGCTTCGACAGCGTGTCCAGCTGCTCGCGGAGGAACCTGGCGGTGCTGCGCGCCTCGGTGGTGTGCATCTCCTGCCGCAGCGCCACGAAGCGGTCCGCCAGCACGTTGGGCACGTCGCGGGCGAGCACGGGGTCCGTGCTCTGGTAGGTGAGGCGAAGGATGTTGGCCTCGCGGCTGGGGCGGTCCACCTCCAGCCCCTTCATCAGCCCGCGCACCGCCGCGTCCCGGTCCGCCACCGTCACCCCGATCGACTCGTATTCCCCCGCCCCGCGCGCCAGCACGGCGCGCACGCCCGGCAGGGTGAACGCCGCCCCCGGCACCGCGCGGCCGATCCGCCTTCCGCCGGCCGCGTCCAAGATCGCGAACCCGCCGGACGCGTCGCGCTGCAGCAGGTACTCGCCCGCGGGGGCGGCGGAGTCCACCCGCACGTCCGTGACGACTCCACTGCGGACGGCGCGCCGCGGGGCGGGCACCTCCAGCCGCAGCCCCAGCGAGTCCACCACGGCGGCCGCCAGGGTGCGCGTGCGAAGCACCTCCAGGTCCGTCCCCACCCCCGCCCCGCCGCCCAGGAGGAGCGCCAGGTCCAGCTGCTTGGGCGCGGTGGGCTGGGCGCCGCGCGCCTCTTCCACGCGGGTGAGCGCAGAGGCCTCGTAGACGGGGCGGGCGCGCACCACCAGGGCGGCTCCGGCCGCGCCGCCCAGCGCCAGGCAGGCCAGCAGCGTCCAGCGCTGCCGCATCAGCACGCCTTTCAGGTCGCGCAGGCCGGTGGCTTCCGCGCGTCCGCCGGGGAGGGCCAGGGGGGGTGACATGGCTGTCAGCGGGTGAAGAGGGCCACCAGCAGGCCGGCGCTGGCAGTGAGCACGCTCACGACCGTGCCCGTGTTGCGGTCCGCCCAGCCCCGCTGGGGAACGAAGATCTGGTCGCCGGAGCGGATGGGGGTGTCGCCCACGCGCTCGGTTCCGCGGAGGTGCACGTCCAGCCGCCGCCCGCCGCGCAGCAGCTGCACGCGGTCGGGCCGCGCGTCCGCCGCCGTGCCGCCCGCGACCGCCAGCACGTCCGCGATGCTCATCGTCCCGTCCACGGGATAGAGGCCCGGGGTGCGGACGGCGCCCAGCACCTGGATGCGGCGCAGGACGATGACGTCGATGGAGTTGTGCTGCAGGTACTCGCCGAACCCGGCCACCACGCGCTCGCGCAGCGCCTGGTCCGTCAGCCCGCCGGCCTGCACCGGGCCCAGCTTGGGAAGGACGACGCCGCCGTTCTCGTGCACGGTGAAGTCGCCGGACAGGTCGGGCTCCTGCCAGATGCGCAGCCGGACGACGTCGCCCGGGCGCACGGTCCCCGCGTCGTCGTCCTGCGCGTGCAGGGTGGGGGCGCCCATCAGCAGGGCGGCGAGAAGGAAGAGGCGGATACGCATCGAAAGCTCCTGGTCAGGCGTTACTCGGCACCAGGTACTCGGAACTGCGCACTGGGCGCTTGATCCCGGGCACTGGGCACTGGGCACTTCTCAGTTCACCGGCAGCCCGCGGGCGATCACCCGCTCCGCCATCTCCGCCGTCAGGGGTTCCGAAAGGAGGTAGCCCTGGGCGTAGTCCACCTGCAGCAGGCGCACGCGGTCCATCTGCTCCTGCGTCTCCACCCCCTCCGCCACCACGGACATGTCCAGGCTGTGGGCCACCTTCACCATCGCCTCCATCAGCCCGGCGCCGTCGCCGTTCCGGGTCACGAGCGAGGGGTCGAGCTTGAGGGCGCGGACGGGCACCTGCTGCAGGCTGCGCAGCGGCGTGCGCCCGGTGCCGAAGTCGTCCACCTGGAGATGGACGTCCAGCCCGTGCAGCTGCTGCAGCACCTGGCGGCTGGCGTCGGCGCGCTCCGCGAGCACGCTCTCGTTCACCTCCAGCCGCAGGGAAAGGGCGGGAAGGCCGTGCTCGCGCAGCAGGTCCCTCACCTGCTCCGCCAGGTCGTGCCGCAGCAGGTGCTCCCCGCTCAGGTTGACGCTCATGTTGATGGACGTGCCGGGGTGCCGCGCCTGCCACCCCTGCAGCTGCCGGCAGGCCTCGCGCAGCACGTACAGGTCGATGGCGATCATCTCCCCCGTCTGCTCGGCCAGGGGGATGAACTCCGCGGGCGAGACGAGGCCGCGCACGGGGTGGTGCCAGCGGGCCAGCGCCTCGAATCCCCAGAGCCCGCCGGTCTTCACGGAGAGGATCGGCTGATATTCGACGCGGAACTCGCCGCGCTCGAGGGCCCGGGGAAGGTCGCGCTCCAGCTGCAGGCGGGCGTCGATGCCGGCGCGCATGCGGTGGTCGAACACCTCGTGGCGCCCGCGGCCCAGCGCCTTGGCGCGGTACATGGCCAGGTCCGCGAAGCGCACCAGCTCCTCCGGCCGCTCGTGCGGGGTGTGGCTGAGGGCGATGCCGATGCTCCCCAGGCCGAAGGCGTACTCCCGGCCCAGCCGGAAGGGCTCGCCCAGCGCGCGGGTGATGCGGCGCGCCACCCGGGTGGCGTCGCTGGCGTCGCGGATGCCGTCCAGCAGGATGGCGAACTCGTCGCCGCCGAAGCGGCTGACGGTGTCGCCGGGGCGGACGCAGCGCTCCAGCCGGCGGGCCACGCCCAGCAGCAGCTGGTCGCCGGCCAGGTGGCCCAGCGTATCGTTGACGGCCTTGAAGCGGTCCAGGTCCAGCATCAGCACGGCGAACTGCCGCTCCGGCGCCCGTTCCGCCAGGCGGGTGGCGTGGCGCAGGCGGTCCCAGAAGAGCGCGCGGTTGGGGAGCCCGGTGAGCGGGTCGTGCAGCGCCGTGTGGGTGAGCTGCTCCTCCAGTTCCTTCTGCCGGCTCACGTCCCGCGCGTAGCCGACGGAGCCCGTGCCCTGCGGCGCGTTCTCCACCACCTCCAGGTGCACGATCTCGCCGTCCTTGCGCACCACGCGCAGGGCGCGGCCGGCGCGCGGCCGGTCCAGCGCGGAGGGCGCGTCGCCCGGGGGCTCGCGCTCCTCCGGCCGCGCCACGAGGTCGAGCGGGCGGCCCACCAGCTCGTCGGCGGTGTAGCCCAGCACGTCGCGCACGGAAGGGGAGAGGTAGCGGAAGCGGCCCTGGTCGTCCATCGAGTAGAAGAAGCCGCCGGCGGTCCCCTCCACCATCTCCCGGAAGCGCTCCTCGCGCTCGCGCAGGTCCAGCTCGGCGCGGCGGCGCGTGGTGAGGTCGCAGAGCATGACGGCGATGCCGTGCACCTGCTGTCCCAGGTCGCGCAGCGGGGCCAGCGTGCGGCGCACCCAGACGCGGCCGCCGTCGGGGCGCAGCATCCACCCCTCGCCCTCGGCGTAGCCGGACCGCAGCGCCTCCTCGATCTCGTCGCGCAGGCGGCCGCGCGGCTCGTCGGGCGCGTAACAGGTGGCGAAGCTGCGGCCGACGATCTGCCCCGCCTGGTAGCCGCAGACGCGCTCGGCGCCGGCGCTCCAGCCGATCACCTGGCCGCCCAGGTCCACCACCAGCAGCGGGTGGTCGGGAAGCATGGCGCCCAGCGCCTCGCCGGGCTGGTATCCCGGGGCGATCATCGCGCGCCCTCCGGGGAGGGGGCGGTGCGGCGGCGGCGCGGGTGTGCGCGGCGGTGGGAAGGGCGGGTCGCGGGCATGGTCGGCTGGATGGGGGTTCCCTGCGCCGCGCATCGCCTGCCTCGCGCGGCCGCCATCCCCAGGGGCACTCCCCGTGCCCTTCGCCGCGTCTCTTCCAAATCGTTTTACATCAAATACTTGCAAGATGATACGGATGATGCGGACGCGTTTCGATGCAACAGCGCGTTACAGCGGGATGCTCCATAACGGCACTCACGCAGAGCAGCAGAGAGGCAGAGCAGCAGAGGAACCGCACTTCCGCCTCTGCTTCTCTGCCCCTCTGCTGCTCTGCTGCTCTGCGTGAAATGTTGTTCCCGAAACGAGCGCCCGGCCCCGAGAGGGACTCGGG